>JAEUJL010000324.1 GCA_016794835.1 Gemmatimonadota bacterium
GTTGGAGTACTCGTAGGCGGTTCCCGGCGCGGTGGAGAACGGGATCCCCTGGCGGATCATCGCCGACAGCTGGGCGTCCGTCGCCGAGAGTTGCTGGTCGCCCCAGGGATTGTCCTCGGGGAATCCCTCGGAGTGCGAGAGCAGGTGCCGGATCGTGATCTTCGGCGAGTCGCTGGTCGGGTACTTGAGCGTGCGCAGCTCCGGCACGTACCGCTCGGCGGGATCCTCCAGCGACAGCCGACCGGCATCGCGGAGCTGGAGGATGGAGAGGGCCGCGAAGCTCTTGCTCATCGAGGCGATGCGGAAGACCGTCGAGGTGTCGACGGGGGCACCGGCCTTCACGTCGCGCAGGCCATGGACCGACACGTGCACGACCTTGCCGTCCACGATGATCCCCCAAGCGGCCCCCGGGACGTTGGATCGCGCCACGAAGTCGCGCATGAGGCGATCCACCTCGGGAAACGCGGCGGTCAGCTTCGCCAGGCGGTCCGCGTCGCGGAAGGTGGCGGCTGGTGCTCTGGATGACTGCGCAACCAGCAGGGCGGGGACGAGCGGGAGGAGGCAGAGGGCGCGCATATCACGGTCGCTGGGGGACGGCGAAGTGTGTCCCCCGGCGCGCCCATCTGCCAGAGCCGTCCGCTACGGCCTCACGATCTTCCCCGGGAGGCTACGGCCTCACGATCTTCCCTGGGAGGCTACGGCCTCACGATCTTCCCAATGAAGAGCACGGTCCCCGACAGCCGCTCGCGGATCGCGAAGACGAACGGGCGGTCGATGCGGATCGATGGTGGGAGCGAGGTCACCCCGACGCCGACTGAAGTAACGGCGGCCGCTTCCGTGCCCTCCTCGTTCACGTCCACGAAGGTCTTCTGCTTGACCTCGGAGACGTACAGCTCGCGTCCCCGGGTCGGGGAGAGACGGGAGAAGTCCGCCCCACCCTCCACAAACGCCTGCCGCATCCCCAGTGCCTGCAGCTCGTTGTTGAGGCGGTCTTCCCATTCCAGCTTGAACTTCGGGAAGATGAGGTCGTAGCCCGGATCCGTGAGGGTGGCCGTGAAGCTGGCCCAGGTGGCGGGGGTGAGGCTGGCGATGAAGGTGTTGATGTCCACGTTGAACGCCGGCATGGCCACGGTCATCACGAAGGCGTCCCCGCCATACGGCAGCTCGACGATCTGGGTACCGTTCAGCTGCGCCGCGCGAAAGCCACCCTTCCGCGCCATCAACTTCGCCGTCACCTGCTGGCCGCGGTGCGTCGTGAACGGACCGTCGCCGGTGCGCTGGGGGTTGAACCCGTCGCGCCATGCGCCCTTGAAGTAGGTCGCATTGATCAGGTACATCACCATCTCCGGCGGGATCTGGTCGAGGATCTTCGCGATCTTGCCGTTGGTGCTGGTGTTCACCCAGCCGTTGATGGTCGCCGCCGCCTGCGCGCTCGCGAAGTCGAGCCCGCTCGCCTGTGCATCGAAGTAGGTCCGCGCGTCGGCCAGGAACGTGGGGGCGATGGCCGCGGCAAACGTGTTGCGATACCAGATCGAGTTGGCGATCCGGAAATCGACCGTCTTGTCGAGGCCGCGGAGCATCGTGACCAGCCCCTGGTATCCTGCATTCAGTTCGGCCAGCGGGCGGTCCGGGAGGCTGAGCGCCCCACGCATTTCATCGTAGGTGCTGCTCGACGTCCCGTTGAGCGTCATGCCGAGGGCCATCGTGGCGCTCAGCGGCGAGATGAAGACGTTGCTGTCGGCGAAGCTCTTGTTCACTTCCCGCAGCAGCCCGATGCCAAACCCGGTCGTCGAGGCGGCGAGGGCCTGCTCGGTCGTATTGAGCTGGCGGGGCAGGGCCGTGATCGGCGCGGGCTTGCCCTGGGGATCGGTCGGGTCGGCGCACGCCATCGCGGCGGCACAGACGAGTGTAGAACGGATCAATCGCATGACGATGCGTGGAAGGGAGTCATCGGGGCGACACACGGCAGCCTGCGGTACCCCGATCGCCCCGCCCCCGTGCCCTCACGGTCAGCGGCGGATCGCCGTGGTCTCCAGGAGCGCCTCCCGTACGGCTCGTGCCTTTCCCGCGCGTTCCAGGGCTTGCCAGAGGCGATCCACGGTCTCGGCGTCCACGAGTCCCGATGGCGAGCTCTGCGGACCGGCGAGCCCCGCGTCGACCCGGAAGGCATCGACCGCGGCGATCGTCTCCGCGGTGTACAGCATGGCATCCGGCCCACGGCCCAGGGTCGCCTCATTCGGGCGGAACCGGCCAAGGGCATGCAGCATGACCTTGAGCTGCCAGATGTCGTTGCCGGCGAACTGCTGGAGGGTGCGGAAGCCGAGCGTCTGCGAGACCGCGTCGTAGATCCGGCGCAGCTCGCCGACCGGCTCGGGGTGCTCGCAGACGTTGATGTTGACGGTGATCCCGTCGTTGCGACGCGAGCGGCCCGGCCGATTGTCGGCCACCACCACGGCCGCCGACTGCACGCGACCATGTCGCGCGTCGCCCCCCTGCGCATGCCCGGCCGCCAGCGCCTCGATGAGCCGGTCGGCGAGGTGGCGGGGTTGTCCCTCCGTGGCCTCAAACGAGGACGCCACAGCGTCCACGACCTGCTTGCCGACCAGGATGTTCCCCTGCGTCACATAGTTTGTCCCGGCACGGTGCCCGGCCCACTGCTGCGGCCCCGATCCGGTGTGTTGCGCACTCTTCCCGTTGAGGGCAATGACCCCGATCTGTCGCGATTGCGCCCCGCTGTCCGCGGCCATGAGGCGGCGGAGCGCGACGTCCGGCGCCTCACCGGCGGCGAGCGCACTCAGCAGCTCCTCACCGTACTGCGTGCGGGTGCTGGCCTGTGTCGCCACGGCGCCCACGCCCGCCCGGACCCACGGCACCCCGTTCCCCACGCAGGCCACCCGCGTGGTCACCGCCACTCCCACCTCACCCGTGCGGGGGTCGATCGCGGCGATCGAGAAGGTGCTGAACGTCAGGTTCTCCCGGTTCCAGGAGATCGGTTCCTGCGCGCCAACGGATCCAGCGACCAG
>JAEUJL010000740.1 GCA_016794835.1 Gemmatimonadota bacterium
CAAGCTCTTCGTGAGCGAGTCGCTCGTGAAGGGCGCGATGGATGTGCTCCAGGTCTTTGCCGGCTACGGCTATTCGGTGGAGTACGAGATCGAGCGGGAGGTGCGCGACGCCATCGGCAGCCGCATCTACTCGGGCACGTCGGACATCCAACGGAACATCATCGCCTCATGGCTGCGCCTGTAACCGCCCACGCCCCGCGCCCCCTGGGTGTCGCTGCCGCCACGTCGGCGGATCGCCTCGTCGAGGCCCGGGCGATGGGGGTGCTCGCCCTGCAGCTCGTGCTCGTCGCCCTGGTGATGAAGGGGCTGCGCATCGAGAATCCGGTCTTCCACGATACCATCGTCCCCCTCGCCTTTGGCGGGGCCCTGGTGCATCACTGGCTGCCGGCGGGATGGCGTCCGTGGTTCTTTGTGACGCTGTCGATCGTTGGCTACGGCCTCGTTTTCGGCGTCACCGGGACCCTCTGGTTCCTCGGGCTGGCCGGGGTCGTCATTGGCTGGCTGCACGCGCCGCTGCCGTTTCGCGTGCGCCTCGTGGGGTGGCTGGTCCTGGCGGCCGCGTTAGGCTGGGCCCGGGCCGGCAAGGTGGACGTCCCCTGGACCGGGGCGATCTGGCCCGTGTTCGGCTCGATCTTCTTCATGCGGGCCATCCTGTACCTGTACGACCTGCGGCACCAGAAGGGGCCCACCAACTGGCGCCTGGCCCTCTCGTACTTCTTCATGGTCCCCGGCGTGGCCTTCCCGTTCTTCCCCATGGTGGACTACGGGATCTTCAAGCGGACCTACTACGACAAGCCCGCGATCGGGATCTACCAGACCGGGATCCACTGGATCGTCCGCGGGGTCACGCACCTCGTGGTGTATCGCGCGATCTACCAGTACTTCACCCTCGCCCCGTCCGAGGTGGACAGCGGGGCCGAGCTCGTGCAGTACCTGCTGGCCAACTTCGGGCTCTACCTGCGCGTGTCCGGCCAGTACCACGTGATCACCGGCATGCTGCATCTCTTTGGGTTCCGCCTGCCGGAGACCCACCGGTTCTTCTATGTAGCGGCGTCGCTCCCCGACCTCTGGCGCCGGATCAACATCTACTGGAAGGACTTCATGCAGAAGGTCTTCTACATGCCGGTGTTCTTCCCCCTCATGAAGAAGCGCGGGGAAGTGTTCGCCATCGTCGTGGCCACCTCGCTCACGATCGTGGCGACGTGGTTCCTGCACTCCTGGCAGTGGTTCTGGCTGCTCGGTCGGTGGCTCTTCACGTCCACGGACATGTTGTTCTGGGCCGTCCTGGGCGCCCTCCTCATCCTCGCCGCGCTGCATGAACGCAAGGCGGGCCGCGTGCGACCGGGGAGCCCCGAGGCCCGCACCTGGCAGCACCAGGTCCGTATCGGTGTCAGCGCGATCGGCTGGTTTGCCTTCATGGCGAGCCTGTGGGGGTTCTGGACCGCGCCGTCCGTCGCGGAAGGGCTGAACCTCTTTGCCGTGGAGTCCTGGGATACCCGCGCGACCCTGATGGTGCTCGCGCTCGGCCTGGTGATCGGCGTGTCGGCCGGATGGACCGAACGCATTCGCCCGCCGGGCCACGAGGGGCTGGTGCCTCCCACCGCCTGGCGGACCGTGGTCAGTGCGGTCCCCTTGCTGGCGTTGTGGGGAGCGGGGGCGCCGCGCGTCGGCGAGCAACTGCCCACCCTCGCCCGGGAAGTGGCCCGCGACCTGCGCGTCGCGGAGCTCAATGCGCGCGATGCGGCCCAGCTCCAGCGCGGCTACTACGAGGAACTGGTCGGGGTGAACCGGTTCAATGGCGAGTTGTGGAACCTGTATGTGCAGAAGAGTGCCGACTGGCCGCGGCTGCAGGACCTGGGGGGGCTGCGAAAGACCAACGACATGTTGCGTGTCGAGCTCAATCCGTTCCTGGGGCTGATGTTCCATGGCCACCCGTTTCGCACGAACGAGTGGGGGATGCGGGACCAGTCGTACGACAAGCTCCCCAAGCCGGACACCTGGCGCGTCGCGGTCCTTGGCCCGTCCTATGTCATGGGCGACGGGGTGCCGGACGGGCATACCTTCGAGGCCCTCATCGAGGGCCGGCTCAACCGGGAGCGGCCCATTGCCGGACCGGCCCGGTGGGAGTTCCTCAACTTCGGCGTCTCGGAATACAGCCCGATCTCGAACCTCATCATCCTCGAGAACGGACGGGTGACCGGCTTCAAGCCGAATGCGATCCTGGTGGTGGGGCATGGAGCGGACCTGATGACCACCGACCATGTGTTGTGGGGAGTCAACAACGGCGCGATCACCCATGACTACCTGCGCCGGGCCGTGGACTCCGTGGGCGTCGTCAAGGAGATGCCCCGCTCGGAGCAGTTGAAGCGCCTGCGCCCGCTCGAGCGACAGATCGTGACCGAGACGTTCCGGAGGATCAAGGCCATCGGCGAGGCCGCCGGGGCGCGGGTGTTCTGGGTCTATGTGCCCACTCCGATGCAGAAGCCCACGGAGGCACGTGAGGCGATGGTGATCGAGGTGGCGAAGGAGGCGGGGCTCGATGTGATCGATCTTCGGGGGCTGTTCGCCGGCAAGGACGAATTGTCCCTGGTCGTCGCCGATTGGGACCGCCATCCCAACGCAGAAGGGCATCGGCTCATTGCCGAACGACTCTACCGCGAGCTCCTGGACAATCCGCACTACCTTGGCGGCCCGCAAAATGCAGCAGGCTCATCCGTGCGCCCGTGATCGCCGCGTTCACGGAGCCATCACCCAAGATTTCCCAATGGATACGATAGAACAGACGGTCAAGACGTTCATCCTCGACTCGTTCCTCCCCGGGGCTGACGCGAACCAACTGGCCGCCGACACCCCGTTGATCACGGGCGGGATCCTCGATTCCCTCGCCACGGTGCAGCTCGCCGTCTTCCTCGAGCAGCACTTCAAGATCGAGATCGCGGCGCACGAGACGGGCACGGAGAACCTGGATTCGCTCGCGCTCATCGGCGCGTTCGTGCGGTCCAAGTTGCCCGCCTAGCGCTTCCTCCGCGCACGGCGGTCAGGGTGCGCAACCTGCCATTCGCTCTGGTATTCCGCGGTCGGTGCGCCCTGTGGCGGCGCACCTGCCGTCATGTCACATCGTCCTGACGCCGCATGACCAACCTCGACATCTCGATCCAGTTCTTCCTGCAGCTCGCGGTCATCCTGACCGTGTGCTACGGGGTGTCGGCGTTGGCGAGACATTTTGGCCAGCCCAAGGTCACCTCGGAGATGATCGCCGGGGTGTTGATTGGGCCGTCGCTGCTGGGGATGCTCTTCCCCGAGGTGCAGTCGGCGCTGTTCCCCAAGCCGACCATGACCGTGGTGTACTCGGTCGCTCAGCTGGGGTTGGTGCTGTACATGTTCCTCGTGGGCTGCGAGTTCGACCTGGACCTGATCCGGAACCGGGCGCGCAGTGCCGTGTCGGTGTCGCTGGCCGGGATCGCGGCCCCCTTCGCGCTGGGTATTGGCGCCGCCAGCATGCTCGCCGGTGACACGCGGTTCTTCTCGGCCGAGACCACGCGCATCGAGGCGATGCTGTTCCTCGGGGCGTCGATGTCGATCACGGCGTTCCCGATGCTGGCCCGCATCATCTATGAGCGTGGCCTCGCCGGCACCTCGCTGGGGACCCTGGCCCTGGCCGCCGGGTCCAGCGACGATGCGGCCGCCTGGTGCATCCTGGCGATCGTGCTGGCCTCGTTCGGTGGCGATCCGATGATTGCGGTGTTCGCGGTGGGTGGCGGGATCGGCTACGCGGTGCTGGTGCTCAAGGTCGTCCGGCCGATGCTGGTGCCGTTTGGGCGCCT
>JAEUJL010000327.1 GCA_016794835.1 Gemmatimonadota bacterium
GCCAGACAGGGACGGTGCGTGGTCTCTGCGACCCCGTGCGCGACGGTGACCAGCGTGCCCCGCGATGCCAGGCCGCGACCAGCGGCTACATCATCCGTGCAACCGAGATCTTCCAGGGGGGTGGCGACACGTTGCGCCTCAACCTGCACTCGGAGCTCTACGCCGCGACGAGCGGGCCGGGCCAGGAGCCCTTTGCGTTCGAGATGGCGTACAAGGTGGTGCCGCGCGGGGATGGGCGCTTTCGGGTGGTGGCCGAGGGTCGGGTGCGGGAGAAGGAGTGATTCCCTGACGCGGGGAGTGCGAGACGACGTCATGGCGCGCGCAGGGCCCTCGCCGGGGGCGTGAACGGCGGGTTAGGTTCCGGAGGTCGACGCACGGCGCGCTACACGGCGGCCGAGTGCCGCGGTTGATACACGGAGATGCCCATGTCTCGAGGCCTGAGTTGTTTCCTCGCCGCGCTGATGGTTGTGGTCAGCGCGACCAGCACCGACGCCCAGGCGCGGTCGGTGCCGCCACGTCCGGCCCGCCCGGATGCCCGGAAGACGCCGGCCGCGGCGTCGGTGGTGGGCCCGAGCGAGAACTACTGGGTGTATGTCGGTGCGGAGTCCGCCGACCTGATTCATCGGGTGCGGTTCGGGCCGGACGGCACGCGCGTCGAGAAGTCGATCCCGATCGGGATGGAGGCGACGGAGATGGAAGGCCCGCACGGCCTGCAGATCTCGCCCGACGGCAAGTGGCTGTACATGACCACCGGCCATGGCACGCCCGACGGCAAGCTGTGGAAGTTCGACCTCGGCCCGGACACGCTGGTCGGGCCGGTGATCCCGCTCGGCTGGTTCCCCGCCTCGATCGACGTCTCGCCGGATGGCCTCTACACCTTCTCCGCGAACTTCAACCTGCACGGCGAGATGGTGCCCTCGAGCATCTCGGTCGTGTTCACGCCCACGAACACCGAGGTCGCCCAAACGGTGACGTGCACCATGCCCCACGGCTCCCGCTTCAATGCGACGGGGACGAAGCACTACTCGGGGTGCATGATGGATGACCTGCTCGTTGAGCTGGACACGCGCACCTATGAGGTGACGGCGAAGTTCTCGCTCGCCAAGGGCAAGGAGGGGCTGGTGGACCTGCAGGCCGCCGCCCACGCCGGGCACACCATGGAGCACAAGGTCGACAACAGCGAGGGGCATGGCGCGTCGATGACCTCCACCTGCTCACCCACCTGGGCGCAACCCGCGGCCAGCGGATCGATGGTGTACGTGACCTGCAACAAGGTGGACCAGGTGCTGGAGGTCGATGCGTCCACCTGGAAGATCACACGGCGTTTCTCGACGGGGGTCGGCCCGTACAACCTCGCGGTGACGCCGGACGGGAAGTACCTGCTCGTCACGCTGAAGAAGGGTGCCGGCTTCGAGATGATTGACCTGGCGTCCGGCCAGTCGGTCTACCGCGAGAAGCTGAGCACGACGATTGGCCACGGCGTCGCGGTCAGCAAGGACTCGAAGTACGCCTTCGTGTCATCGGAAGGCGTCGGCGCACAGCCCGGCAAGGTGGATGTCTTCGACCTCGCCAACCGCAAGAAGGTGGGCACGGCCGACGTCGGCCAGCAGGCGTCCGGCATCGCGTTCTGGAAGCAGGAACCCACGCGTCGGTAGCCAGGCTGGGGCTGGGGCTGGGAGCGTCCCAGCCCCAGGTACCCTTTACAGGTACAGCGGGAACGCCTCCGTCAGCGCCTTTACGTCGGCGCGCACCGCCGCGTGCACCGACGGATCCTCCGGCGCCATCAGGACGCGATCGATCAGCGCCGCGATGCGCTGCATCTCGGGCTCCTTCATCCCCCGCGTGGTGGCCGCGGGTGTCCCGATGCGGACACCGCTGGTCACGAACGGCGACTGCGTCTCCCGCGGCACGGTGTTCTTGTTCACCGTGATCGCCGCCTTGTCGAGCACCTGCTCGGCGAGCTTTCCCGTGAGCCCCTTGTTGCGCAGGTCCACGAGCATCAGGTGATTGTCGGTGCCGCCGGAGACGAGTTGGTAGCCGCGCGCCGTCAACGCCCCCGCCAGCGCCTGCGCGTTGGCGACCACCTGCCCGCAATAGGTCTTGAAGGCCGGGGCCAGGGCTTCCCGAAACGCCACGGCCTTGGCGGCGATGACGTGCTCCAGGGGGCCACCCTGGGAGCCGGGGAACACCGCCTTGTCGACGACCTTGGCGTGCTCCGCCTTGCAGAGGATCAGGCCACCGCGCGGCCCGCGGAGCGTCTTGTGGGTGGTCGAGGTGACGACGTCCGCGTGGGGGATGGGCGAGGGGTGGTGCCCCGTCGCAACCAATCCCGCGATGTGCGCCATGTCCACCATGAAGATCGCCCCCACTTCCTTCGCGATCTCGGCAAAGGCGGCGAAGTCGATCGTGCGCGGGTAGGCGCTCGCCCCGGCGATGATCATCCGCGGGCGCTCGCGTCGTGCCACGTCCCGCAGCATGTCGTAGTCGAGAAAGCCCTGGTCGGTCACGCCATAGTGCACCGCCCGGTACATGAGCCCCGAGTAGTTCACCGGCGAGCCGTGCGTCAGGTGGCCGCCCTGGGAGAGGTCCTGGCCGAGGAGGGTGTCACCAGGCTTCAGGAACGCCATGGCGACGGCACTGTTCGCCGAGGCCCCGGAGTGCGGCTGCACGTTGGCGTGATCGCAGCCGAACAACTCCTTCACGCGACTGATCGCAAGGTTCTCGACCTGGTCCACCACCTCGCATCCCCCGTAGTAGCGCTTTCCCGGGAGCCCCTCGGCGTACTTGTTGGTGAGTGGCGATCCCATGGCCTCGAGCACGGCCGGCGAGACGAAGTTCTCGCTGGCGATCAACTCGATGCCATGCGACTGCCGCGCCGTCTCCTCCTCGATCAGGCGCGCGATCTCCGGGTCGGCGTCGTGCAAGGCGCGTCCGGGGGGACGACGATCCCAGCGATTCCAGCCGCTCATTGATCCACTCATGGGGTCTCCTTGGGGGTCTCCTCGGGGCGTTCGATCTTCTCGACCCGGCGTTCGTGGCGTCCGCCATCGAACGGGGTCTTGAGCCAGGTCTCCAGAATCTGCCGCGCGGACTCCTCGGACACAAACCGCGCGGGGAGGACGAGGACGTTGGCGTCGTTATGCCGACGCGCCAGTTCCGCGACCTCCGGCGTCCACGCCACGGCCGCCCGTACATGCGGATACCGATTGGCCGTGTAGGACATCCCCAGGCCGGTGCCGCAGAGCAAGACGCCCCGACGCGCTTGGCCACCGGACACCTCCCGGGCGAGCGGGTGGGCATAGTCCGGGTAGTCGGTCGACGCCTCCGACGCCGTGCCCAGGTTCTCCACCTCGAAGCCTAACGCCGCGAGGTGCGCCGCCAGCTTCTCCTTCAGCTCGAAGCCGGCGTGGTCGGAGGCAATCGGGATGCGCTCGGCCATGGTCAGCTCTTGCGTGGCCATTGCGGCCAGGTGCGCACGAGGCCACCCACCGCCTGGAGCCGGCGCTCGGCCAGTCGGTCCGCCGCGACGTAGGTCGGCACCCCGGTCTCCTTCGCGATCTCGAACACGCCGAGCGTGGTCTCGTAGATCTCGTCGGCCTTGCGCAGCGCCCGCTGCGACGTCCACCCGGCCAGCTCGCTGTAGACGTTGATCACGCCGCCGGCATTGGCGACGTAGTCCGGCGCGTAGAGCAATCCCCGGGCTTCCAGCGCATCCCCGTGGCGCTCCTCGAGGAGCTGGTTGTTCGCCGCCCCCGCGACGACTTCCACCTTGAGCCGCGGGATGGTGTTGTCATTGAGGATGCCGCCCAGCGCGCACGGGCTGAAGATGTCGGCGGGGACCGCGTAGATCTGGTCCAGCTCGACCGCGCGGGCACCGAACTCGTCGACCGCCCGCTTGACGCGCGCCGGGTCGATGTCGGTCACGACCAGCTGCGCCTCATGCGTGTGCAGCTCCTTGCAGAGGTAGTAGCCGACGTGCCCGAGCCCCTGCACCGCGACCGTCTTGCCTGCCACCGAATCCGAGCCCCACCGCTGGCGGGCGCAGGCCTGGATCGCCCGGAAGACGCCGCGCGCCGTCACCGGCGACGGATCCCCGGACCGCGTGGCCAGCCCGGCGACGTAATCCGTCTCCATGTGGACGAAGTCCATGTCCGCCGTGGACGTCCCCACGTCCTCGGCCGTGACGTATCGCCCGCCCAGGGATTCGACGAAGCGCCCGTGGGCGCGGAAGATCATCTCGCGCTTCATCATCCGGTTGTCGCCAATGATGACCGCCTTGCCGCCGCCGAGGTTGAGGCCGGCGACTGCGTTCTTGTAGGTCATCCCGCGCGACAGGCGGAGGGCGTCCACGATCGCCTCGTCGTCCGAGGCGTACTGCCAGAAGCGCGTCCCCCCGAGGGCGGGCCCCAGCGTGGTGTCATGGATGGCGATGATGCCACGGTAGCCACTGGCCTTGTCGTGACAGAGGACCAGCTGTTCGTGGCCCATCTCGGCAATGATGTCGAAGCTCTTCACGGGAACGGGATGTCAGGGTGAACCCACTCAGGAACGTGCGTACAACTCCCGGGCAATCACGATGCGCTGGATCTCCGAGGTGCCCTCGTAGATCTCGGTCACCTTCGCGTCCCGGAACAACTTCTCCACCGGATACTCCTTCACGTAACCGTACCCGCCGAAGATCTGGACGGCCTGCGTGGTCACCCACATCGCCGTCTCGGTCGCCTGCAACTTGGCCATCGAGGCAAACTGCGTGATCGGCTCCCCACGGTCCTTGGCCGATGCCGCGGCGTACAACAGGGCTCGCGCGGACGTGATGCGCGTCGCCATGTCAGCCAGCTTGAACTGGATGGCCTGGAACTCCTTGATCGGCTTGCCGAACTGCTTGCGCTCCGCGGCATACGCCACCGAGTGCTCGAGGGCCGCCCGCGCAATGCCGACCGCCTGCGCCGCAATGCCCAGGCGACCGTTCTCCAGCGACTGCATCGCGTAGATGAACCCCATCCCCTCCTCGCCGAGGCGATTCGCGAGGGGCACCCGCACGTTGTCCAGGACCAGCTGAACGGTGGGATCGCCGCGCAGCCCCATCTTGTCTTCCTTCTTCCCCACCCCAAAGCCGGCCATGTCCGGCGTCAGGATGAAGGTGCTGATCCCGCGTGCGCCCTTGCGCTCGTCCGCGGTATCGGTCCGTGCCATGCACAGGATGACGTCGGCCATGGAGCCATGGGACACCCACGACTTCACGCCGTTGAGGACATAGTGGTCGCCATCGCGCACCGCCTGCGACCGCAGCGAGGCCGCATCGGAGCCGGCATCCGGCTCGGACAGGGCGAACGCCCCGAGCCACTCGCCACGCGCCATCTTGCGCAGGAAGCCTTCCCGCTGCGCGTCACTGCCGTAGCGGAGGATCATCTGCGTGGGCAGCGAGTTGTGCACACTCATGAGGACCGCCGCCGACGCGTCCGCCGCCGCAATCTCCTCGAGCGCGACGAGATAGGTGCAGGTGTCGAGCCCGAGCCCATCGAGCGCCTCCGGGATCATCATCCCCAGGAAGCCCAGCTCGCCCAGCTTCGCGACGATCTCGCGGTCGAACCCACCCTCGCGATCCCACCGATCCGCATGGGGCGCCACCTCCGTCCGCGCGAACCGGCGCGCCATCTGCTGGATGGCCTTCTGTTCTTCACTCAGGGGAATCAGTGCCCAGGACATTCGCGATCAGGAAAGGGAGACAGAATCGTCACAGCACAGCACAGTTCAGACGCAGGACGCAGGGCGCAAGACGCAGGACGCGGGACGCAGGACGCAGGACGGACGCTCGAGGCTGTAACTCCACATGCACTACCGCGCAGGCGCACCCGCCCCAGCATCAACCAGCCAGCAGCTCAATACGCGTAGATCCCCCGCCCGGACTTCCTCCCCAACCACCCGGCCGCCACATACTTCCGCAACAGCGGGCACGGCCGGTACTTCGGATCGCCAAGCCCAGAATGCAGGACCTCGAGGATCGACAGGCAGGTGTCCAGCCCGATCAGGTCGGCCAGGGCGAGCGGTCCCATCGGGTGGTTCATCCCGAGCTTCATCACCGTGTCGATGGCCTCCGCGGTCCCCACCCCTTCCATCAGGCAGTACAGCGCCTCGTTGATCATCGGCATCAGGATCCGGTTCGCCACAAACCCCGGATAGTCAGCCACCTCGACGGGCACCTTGCCGAGCGCGGTCGACCACGCCATCACCCGCGCCGTCGTCTCGTCGCTGGTGGCCAGCCCGCGGATCACCTCCACCAACTGCATCACCGGCACCGGGTTCATGAAATGCATCCCGATCACGTCCGCCGGGCGCCTGGTGGCCGCGGCGATCGTGGTGATCGAGATCGAGCTCGTGTTGGTCGCCAGCACGGCCCCCGCATCGGCCATCTGATCGAGGTCGGCAAAGATCTTCAGCTTGAGTGCCTGGTTTTCCGTGGCCGCCTCCACCACGAGCGCGGCGCCGGCGACCGCGCCGAGTTCCGTCGACGTGGTCAGGCGCGCGAGGGCCGCGTCCTTGGCCGCGGCGTCGAGCGTCCCCTTCTTCACCTGGCGGTCCATGTTCTTCCCGATCGTGGCACGGCCGCGCGCCAGCGCCTCGGCCGACACGTCGATCATGGTCACCGGGTGGCCACCCTGGGCGAACACATGCGCGATGCCGTTCCCCATCTGTCCCGCGCCAATCACGGCGATTGTCTCACTCATGTTCCTTGCACTCCGCGACGTCCCCGTCGCAGCATGATGTAAATGCCAACGAGCAGCCCCACCCCGGTGAGCAGGCCAGCCTCCGGGCCCCACGAACCACCGGTCGCCCAGTCCGGCCCCGCGTCAACCACTCGGTAGTTTGGGCTCCCCAGCCCCACGCCACTCACCGCCGTGTGCAGCACCCCCGCCATGACGAAGTTCCACGCGACATGCGCGGCCCACGCCGCCGGCAGGCTGTCGAACGCCACGCGGATGCTCCCGAGGAAGATCCCGGCGAGCGTCACCAGCGCGACCGATTGCCAGGTCGCCCCCGCGTTCTCGAGGTGCAGCGCGCCGAAGAGCGCGCTCGTGGCCACGATCGCGCGCCGTGCCCCCAGCCACTCGCGGAGGACCGTCAGCAGGTAGCCGCGGGTCGCCAGTTCCTCCCACAGCGCCGCCGGCAGGAGCGTCAACAAGGTCAACGCCGCTGCCCGGGACCAGTTCCCCGGTGCCGCCGGGACCACCTCGAGCCACCCGGCCGCGAGCAGGAGCAACGACGGCCCACCCACGGCGATCGCCCCAAGGCCCAATCCCGCCAGCACACGGCGCCACTGCCACCCGGCCTGGCCGAGCCCCACCACGCCCCACCCCCGCCGATCGACCGTCGCCAGCGTGACCAGGTGGGCGATCCCGACCGTCACCGTCATGGTCAGGAAGAAGACCGGGAGCGACGCCCCGCCGACATTCAACTCGGCGGGCAATGCGGCTTGCACCAGACGGCTCGCGAGAAGCGCCAGCGCTCCGGCGAGCAGAAAGACGCCGAGGCGAACTGACGCCGGAGCACTGCCGGCACCAGTCGGCGCTGGGCCGGTGGCTGGAGCCGTGGGAAGGGTCACGCCTGACTACGCGAGGCGCGACACGGAGAGGGCGACCGCATCGCCGCCACCGAGGCAGAGCGTCGCCAGGCCACGCCCAGCCCCTCGGTCCGCCATCGCGTGCAGGAGGGTGATCAGGACGCGCGCGCCGCTGGCCCCAATGGGATGCCCGAGGGCGATGGCTCCCCCATGAACGTTCACGCGTGCCCAGTCCCAACCGAGGGCGTCGCCGTCGGCAAGCGCCTGCGAGGCAAAGGCCTCATTCGCCTCGATCAGGCCATAGTCGCCAATCGCGGTGCCGTCCTTCTTCATGAGGTTCGTCACCGCCGTCACCGGGGCGAAGAACAACTCCTGCGGGTTGCCGGCGCCGGTCGCGTAGTTGTCGATCCG
>JAEUJL010000333.1 GCA_016794835.1 Gemmatimonadota bacterium
CGGAACCGACCTGGCTGGGCATGATCCAGCACGACATGATGCTCTGGGACCACGGCGTCCCCGTGCAATACAACCAGGCGCTCGACGCCGACGTGGACATCGAGTTCCAGCTGAACTCGGCCAAGGCCGAGGCGTCGGCCCAACTGGCCCTCAAGCTGCTCAATGCCAATCGCATGTTCGCCACCGACTACCCCGCGGTGATGAGCAACGCGATGAGCAACACGGACTCCGGCCCGTTCCAGGACCTCATCGCCGCCGTGAGCCTGCGCGAGAATCGCCGGCTCTACGAAACCGGCCGGGGCGGCAACCCGCACTGGCATCGCGCCACCGACCTGTTCGTCTCCTTCTCCGACGCCGACTTCCGGCTCGGCTTCAACGCGATGCAGACGACCCTGGGGGCGGTCGCGCGACTCGTGGAGGCACGGGTCCGCTAGGGCCCCGCGCCTAACGCACGGTAAACCCGGTCATCAGGCTCAGTCGGGTCCCGAACTTCGACGGCACGATCGACACGTTGACCGGGATGTTCATCGAGCCCGCGCGGCGCGTGGCCCCCGCCGCAATGACGAGCGCGCTGCCCGCCGCCGAGACATTCGGCCCGACGCCAAACTCGAGCCCCCCGATGTGTCGCGCGCCAATGACCCAGTTGATGCTGGGCAGGAAGGTCCCCTGGTCGAGCCCCCCGATCAGGACGACGAACTCGGAGACGGCCGCCATCTGCCCGTCGCCCGCGAGGAACAGGCGCTCGAACTGCCACCCGAACTGGCTGATCACGCCATTCACCTCGATCCCGTGTTCCGCCAACTCGGCGCGCGCGCGTGACGGGAGGAAGGTGGCGCCAAAGCGGGGGCCTGAGAGCCGGGCCATCGTCGTGGGCCCCGGGAGCCGTGCATTCAAGTCCTGGCCCTGGAGGTGGGACGGTGCGATGGCGAGCAGTACACAGAGGACGGCGGTGCGCATGGGATGATCCGGTGATGGGTGGGACCGGTCGCTGCCCCGGTCAACCTCAGGATCGCGCCGGGCGCGGCGGCCCCCCATCCGTCACCTGACGTAGAAACGGAAAAGGCCCGGGCACACGCCCGGGCCTCACCACCATCGTCGGTGAACCGTCAGCCCCCCTGCTTGGCCGCCGTGATCGCCGCCGTCAGCGCCGGGACCACCTCGAAGACATCGCCCACGATCCCGTAGTCGGCCACCTTGAAGATCGGGGCCTCCTTGTCCTTGTTGATCGCGACGATGCATCGCGACGTGCGCATGCCGGCGAGATGCTGGATCGCCCCCGAGATGCCCACGGCCACGTAGAGGTCGGGACTCACCAGCCGTCCCGTCTGCCCGATCTGGTCCGCGTGCGGCCGCCAGCCTTCGTCGGTGACGGCGCGCGTGGCGCCCACCGCGGCATTGCCAAAGGCCGCTGCGAGGTCCTCCACGAGCTTGAAGTGCTCCGCCGCCTTGAGGCCGCGCCCGCCACTGATGATCACGGGGGCCTCGCCGAGGTCCAGCTTCTTCGTGTCGCCGAGGACCGTCTCCGTCGTGGTCACGCGGGCCGCCGGCAGTTCCGGCACCCCGGCGGACTCGAGCCGGCCTGCTTTCGGCTGTTTGGCTGCGGCCACGGCACCCGGACGCAGCGACACCAGCGCCGGGGAGGCCACCAGCTTGAGCGTCTGGATGACCTTCCCCGTGTATCCGGGGTGCGTGACCACCATCGCCTCGCCCTGCAGCGACAGCGAGGTCACATCACTCGCGAGGGTGGTCCGCAGCCGGGCCGCCACGCGCGGCGCGAGGTCCTTGCCCTGCGCACTCGCGCTGAACAGGATCGCCCGATAGTCCCCGGCCCGGGCGCGTGCCGCCATGAGGGCCGTGGCCACATCCGGCTGGTAGTGCGCCAGCGTGTCATGGGCACAGGCGATGACCACGTCGGCCCCGTGTTCCCCGAACGACGCCGCGAGCGCGTCCACCCCCGGCCCGGCGACCACCGCGTGCACCTCGCCACCCACTTGGTCGGCCAGCTGCCGCGCCGCCGTGAGTGCCTCGAAGGTCACCTTGCGTGGCTGGCCGCCACGGGTTTCCGCATACACCAATACGTTAGGCATCAGAGCACCTTCGCTTCAGCTTGGAGGAGTCGGACCAGCTCGGGAACCACCGCGGCGCCTTCGCCGATGATGCGACCCGGCGGACGCGCGGCGGGAAGCTCCATGCGTTCCACCGTCAGCGCGACCGGGCCGAGCTGCGCCGGCTTCACGTCCAGCGGCTTCTTCTTCGCCGCCATGATCCCCTTCAGCGACGGGTACCGCGGGCGGGCGATACCCTCGTCGATCGACACCACGGCCGGCAGCGCGAACGTCATCAACTCGCCGCCGCCCTCGATCTCCCGTCGCGCCGTGCCCTGCCCCCCGGCCACCTCGAGCTTCGAGCAGCCGTGGACCATCGGGAGGCCGAGCAGTTCGGCGACCATGAACCCCACGGCGCCATTGGCGGAGTCGATGGACATCTTGCCGAACAGCACGAGGTCATACCCACCACCCTGCAACTCGGCAGCCAGGGCCGTGGCGATCGCGAACGGATCGTACGGGACGGCGTCGCACTTGAGTTGGGTCGCCCGGGCGCAGCCCATGGACAGCGCCTTGCGCAGGGTCTCCTGGACGATGTCGGGGCCCAGGGAGATGACGTGCACCTCACCCGCGCCGAGCTTCTCGGTCATCTGGAGGGCCGCCTCGACGGCATATCCGTCGAAGTCCGACATGTCGAACTTGAGGCCGGCCTCGTCCACGGCGGCACCCGAGGCGGCAATCCGGAAGGTGCCGTCCATTTCGGGCACCCGCTTGATACACACGGCGATCTTCACCGTTGATTCCCTCACGAGAGTGTGAAAACGTCCCGCAAGATAACCACGTCGCCAGCCGGACCTGCCGTGGGGGCCGCGTCGGCGGCCGGACCGTCCGTCCGATGGTGAGGCGTCATTTTGTCCCGCCGTCTCGTCTGCCGCGCCCGCGGCGGGGCAGGCATTCCCATCGCAGGGTCGGTCCGGAGCAGCGCGGTTCCCCGGCCTCCGAATCACATCGCACCGGGTGAGACTCCGGTCCAGTTTGTGTTCGCACCCACCGATACTCCTGACACGCGGCCCCGGAGCAGCCTTTCACGCCATGGAGCAGGACCCGATTCACGAACGCGCGCCCGCCGGCTCCAACGCCGCCGCGGACCTGGGCCAATCGCCTCACCTTCGGGGAACGCCCGACG
>JAEUJL010000755.1 GCA_016794835.1 Gemmatimonadota bacterium
CGCCAATTCGCGCGGCGCCACCACATCGGGCCCCGCCGAGAGTGCCCCGTTCCGCAGCGCGAAGATCTCCTGCCAGTCGTCCAGCGTCGCCTGCACCTGTTCGAGCGCGCGCATCAGGGGCTGGGTGCCCGCATCAGAGAGTGTCTCCCCGACACGGAGCGTCTTAGCCGCTGCGATCGCGGCAGCGAGCGGCGGCGCGATCGCCCCCACCATCGCGTCCATTCCCGACCCGTCGTCCGGGAGCGCGACGCGCGGCTTCATCAGTCCCTCGACCTCGTCCCGCGCTTCCGAAAGGGCAGCCGCCGTGCGACGCAGGTCCGACACCAGCTGCGAACGGACCGCCGCCGCCGCCATCTGGTCGGCGACCAGTCGCATCAATTGTCGCCGTTCGGCCGGCGGCACCCCGGGCTCAGCGAAGTAGAAGGTCACCGCGCCGAGGGCGGACCTCGCGTCCTGCAGGGGAAGGGCGACGAGCGAGCGGAACCCCAGCTCCCGTCCCACCTCGGCCCAATCCTCCAGGCCACCGTCCGCTTGCACGTCGGGAACCTCGATGATCCGTCGTTCGGCCGCCGACTCGCCGGAAGGCCCAAAGCCCAGCCGCACGCGCATCTCGCTGAGCCACGGGCGATGGCGCTCCGGCCAATTGCTCGCGGCCACCAGGCGCATGAGTTCGGAGACCCCTTCCACGAGGTACACGGACGCGAACGAGGCGCCGATGAGCGCGGTCGTGCGATCCAGGGCGAACTGGAACACCTCGTCCGGCCGGTCCGCATGGGCCAGGGCGTGGGCGATCTCTCGCACCGTCGACAGCTCCCGAACGGTCGCATCGGGTTGCCGCACGCGCGCGAAGCGCTCATGCGACAGGACCTTCGTCCCCCGCTTCGTCATGTCGACCTCGCCGGTCGCGCGGCCCGCACTTCCACCGTGTACACGAGCGCATGGGCCGGCAGGGCCAGCAGCGACTCGACGCATTGCGCCACGTCGTCGGGGCGCAGCGCCCACGCGACCTGTGAGCCGCCGGGCGAGAGCTCGGTCGCGACGGACCCCGGCATCACCACCGACACCTTCACCCCCGCGTCGCGCACCTCGAGCATCAGGCACTCGCTGAACCCCAGCACCGCGTGTTTTGTCGCCGCGTAGCAGCTCCCGCCGGGAAAGGCGCTGCGGCCGGCAATGGAGGCCACGTTCACGACATGGCCCTGCCCGCGGTGCACCATCCCGGGCAGCACCGCGCGGGTGACGTGGTACATGGCGTTCAGGTTCACGTCGACCATCGCGTGCCACTCATCCGGCGTGAGGTCGATGAATGGCTTCTTGAACATCACCCCGGCGTTGTTCACGAGGACGTCACAGGCGACGCCCTCGAGTGCCAGGGCCACGGCCTTCGGGTCGCGCAGGTCCGCCACGAGCGCGGTGAAGGTCCCGCCGCGCGCGGCAATCGCCTCACCCAGTGTTCGGAGCTCGGCCTCCGACCGCGCGAGTCCGATCACATGCCAGGCGGGGGCGAGGCGCAGGGCAATCGCCCGCCCGATCCCCCTGGACGCCCCGGTGATGAGCACGGTGGAACGCATCAGGGGCCCTCCACGGCGAGCCGCGAGACGATCCCGCAGGTGACCGCGAGACCAAACGACAGGGCGTCAATGCGCACGCGTTCATCGTGTCCGTGCATCCGGTCCTCGTCCTCTTGCGTGAGCGGAAATGGGAGCAGGCCGTAGCAGGGGATCCCCGCGTGGCGGAGGGTGGCCGAGTCCGTCGCCCCGGTGCTGAGGTAGGGCGCGACGGGGAGGCCGGGATGGACGGCCTGCAGGGCGTCGACGATCGCCTGGTA
>JAEUJL010000791.1 GCA_016794835.1 Gemmatimonadota bacterium
AATCCGCAGGTGGGTGGTCGCTGGCGGGAGCAGGCGGAGCGCCGGAGCCAGCAAGCGGGCCCCTAACGAAGCCATGATGGCCTGGGCCGGCCGGTCCGCCTCCAGCAGGCTCGTCAGGCGGCTGATCGCCGGCCGCAGCGAATCGATCGGTGTGAGGGAGACCGCACGGATCCCGCCGTCCCAGAGGACAAACGCGGTGGTCGGTTCCCCGCCCCGGCCCGTGACATAGGAAATCACCGCGGTGCGCGGCGGGACCAGGGCCTGCAGTTCGGTGACTTCGAGCCGCCGGTCATCCAGGACGTCCGGGGCCGCGGCGAGGGTGTCCAGGGCATGCCGGCGCGAGCGCTGGAGCCAGAGCCAACGTGCCCGTTCCGACTCCGCGATCGAGAACCCACGCTCGACCTGCCCTCCAACGACGAAACGGTTCACGATCGTCGCCACACCGAGGTCGGTGTCCGAGTCGAACCGCTGGCCGGACATCAGCCGCAAGACGTCGGCGCGTTCCGCGTTTGGTCCACGCAGGGCGTCGAGGGTGCGCATCCCGACACTGTAGAAGGAATCGGCCAGCGCGAGGCGCCCGGCGATCGCGTGGGCCTCGGCAATGCGCAGGTTGCCATCCACGATGTCGTGGCGGGCGCCGCCAACGGCGGCAAGGAAGCGTTGCAGTCCGGCGATGGCGTCGTCGGACCGGTCCTGCCGCAACGCGATCCGCGCCTGCAAGTAGGGCACGTTGGCCCGGAGCATCCCGCGCACGCCGGCGGTGGTGGCGACCGACAGGATGGAGTCGGCGAGCAGGCTGGCCTCCCGCAGCCGACCGAGGTCGACCAGGGCCATCGCCCGGCGAAACTTGAGCTGCAGGACGGAGCTCGCCCCCGAGGCGGCGGTGATCACGCGCTCCGCGGTGGCGTAGCCGGCGACCCCCTCCTCGAGGCGCCCGCCGAGGACATCTGCCTGCGCCTGGAGGATGGCCACGTTGGACTCGCCCTGGGCGTCGCCAAGGCGCTGGAAGACGCGCATTGCTTCATCGGCGTTGCGCCACGCCACCGCGGCATCGCCGACGCGCAGGGCGGCCTGGGCCAGGTTGAGCCGCGCCCAGGCCACCGTGATCGGGTTCCCGGTGCGGGTGGCGCGGGCAATCGCGCGCTCGGCGTAGCGACGCGCCGTGGACACATTCGAGCCGTAGGCGACGGACGCATAGGCCAGCCATTGCTCAATACTCGCCACCAGGTCCTCGTCCGCCACGGCCCCGGCGAGCTGCAGGGATTGGACGAGCGCGCCATACGATGCGCCCTGACTGCCGCGCGCTTCGTGGACCATCCCTTCCGCGAGCAGGCAGCGCGCCAGCGTCACCGTGTCGCGTTCGGCGCGAGCGGAACGCTGTCCGGCCTGCACCAGGGAGTCCGCCGCCTTCAGGGAGCGCATCCGCAGCTGGATAGCGGTTCCACAGGCGCGGGCCGCCGCACCCGGGGCATCCAGGGGGAGCAACGCGGCCGCGCGATCCACCGCCACCTGCGCACTATCCCCGAGGCCGCGCCGGCCAAGGAGTGGCGCCATCACCATCAGGGCTTCGGCCTCGACGCGGGTGTCGCCAGCGGCGCGTGCGTCATCGACCACACGGCGCAGCAGCGTCAGCGCGGAATCAGGGCGCCACCGGGTCACCAGGCTGGTCGCGTGCCCCAGCATGGCCAGGCGACCGACCTCGGAACGCCAGCTGTTCGGGTTGGACATCAACCGGCCGTGCCACAGGTCAGACGACCGATGGTCGTATCGCAGGCGGTACATGGTCGCCACGGCGAGGGCCTCCACCAGCTCCTGCTGCGAGCTGGCCGCGCTCAGGACAGGGGGCTTGAGCTTCCCTGCCCCCCGCGCGGCCAACCGGCCCCGCACGAGCGCCTCGCGCCCGGGGGAAGACTCCTGGGAGGCCATCACTTGCGCGCCGAACAGGAGGATGGCGCTGAGATATCGACGGGGTGTCATGCGAATGAGGTATCCTCAACCTCCCGCCCACCTGCGTCAACTGTGGGAACCCCGGGGGTGACAACAGTGCGGGCCGGACGACATGGTCGCCCGGCCCGCATCACCTGCGGTGTACGTCGTCCTAGTACATGCCGCCCATGCCACCCGGCGCAGCCGGAGCGGCGGGCTTGTCTTCCTTCTTCTCGACGATCAGCGCTTCGGTCGTGAGGAGGAGGCCGGCGATCGACGCCGCATTCTGCAGCGCGTACCGGGTGACCTTGGTCGGGTCGATGACGCCAGACTGGACCAGGTTCTCGTACGTGTCGGTGAGGGCGTTGTAGCCGAAGGCGTCGTCCTTGGAGGCCCGGACCTTCTCCACCACGATCGAGCCTTCGCCACCGGCGTTGGCCACGATCATGCGGATCGGCTCCTCGATCGCGCGACGGATGATGTCGACGCCGATCTGCTCCTCGTGCTCGGACATCTTGAGCCCCTTGAGGGAACGCTGCGCACGGATGAGCGCGACGCCACCACCGGGGACGATGCCTTCCTCGACGGCCGCACGCGTCGCGTGCAGCGCGTCCTCGACGCGAGCCTTCTTCTCCTTCATCTCGGCCTCGGTCGCGGCGCCGACGTTGATCACGGCGACACCACCGGCGAGCTTCGCCAGGCGCTCCTGGAGCTTCTCGCGATCGTAGTCCGACGTGCTCTTGTCGATCGCCGAGCGGATTTCCTTCACCCGACCCTGGATCGCGTCGCTGTCACCCGCGCCGTCGATGATCGTGGTGTTGTCCTTGTCGACGACGATCCGCTTGGCACGGCCAAGATCCGCCACGACGGCGTTCTCGAGCTTGAAGCCGACTTCCTCGGAGACCACCTGGCCGCCGGTGAGCTTCGCGATGTCCTCGAGCATGGCCTTGCGACGATCACCAAAGCCCGGCGCCTTGACGGCGCAGACCTTGAGGG
>JAEUJL010000348.1 GCA_016794835.1 Gemmatimonadota bacterium
GGGCGGATCCGCGTTGGCGCAGCGGGGGCTCGCGGGCGAGCTCCCCGGGTGGTTCGTCCCTCGCCCCGGCACGGCCGACGCCTGGCGCGCGCGCATCGACGCGACGGCGCGCGCGGGGGCGTGGCTGGACGCGCTGGAGCCTGCCTTTGGCGCCGCCGGCCGCGGGCCGTCCCGCGTGCGGGAAGTCGCCGCGGCGGGCGGCGTCGTCGTTACGACGGGGCAACAGCCCGGGCTGTTCGGTGGGCCGCTGTACACCCTGGCCAAGGCGTTGTCAGCCCTGGAGCTGGCCGACGCCCTTCAGGCAACCACCGGACGTCCCGTGGCGCCGGTCTTCTGGGCGGCCACGGACGACGCGGACTTTGTGGAGGCGTCGCGCGTCTGGGCGCGCACGGCCAGCGGCGCGACGGAACTGGTGCAACACCAGGTCCCCACCGATGGTGTCCCGATGGCCGAGGTGCCATTAGAGGGGACGGAGGACGCGCTCGCCGCGCTGGTCGAGGCCTGTGGATCTTCGGCGGATTCCAGCCTGGTGCGCCTCGTGCGCGAGGCGTATAGCGCCGGTGCGACGGTGGGTGGCGCCTACCTCGCCTTCCTGCGCGGGGTGCTGGAGCCGCTGGGTATTGCGGTCCTGGACGCATCGCACCCCGCGGTCCGCGCCCAGAGTCGCGGGATGCTCGAGCAGGCCCTGCGGCAGGCGGAGGGGGTCAACGCCGCGCTGCGTGCCCGCGAGGGTGAGATCCTCGGGGCGGCGCTGCAACCGCAGGTGGGCGCCATGCCGGAGCTGTCCCTGGTCTTCACGCGGAGCCAGGGGCGCAAGGTGCGAGTGCCCGTGGGCGACGCGCTTTCCACGGCCGCGGACGCGGGATCCTCGCTGTCGCCTAACGTGTTGCTCCGCCCGGCGCTGGAACGGCAGCTGCTGCCCACGGTCGCGTATGTGGCCGGCCCGGGTGAGTTCGCGTACTTCGCCCAGGTCACCGCCGTGGCTGCAGCGCTTGGTTGGGAGTTGCCGTTGGCGGTGCCTCGATGGTCCGGGACGGTGCTGGAGCCGGGCGTCCTGCGCGCGCTCGCGCGATGTCGCACGACGTGGCGCGATCTTGCCGTGCCGCACGCGGCGGAGCGCACCATCGCCAGGGAAGCCTCACCCCCCGGGTCGCTGGACGCCATCGCGACGATGCGCGCCACGGTGTCGTCGGCGGGTTCGACCATGCAGGCGGCCCTGACCACCGCGGCCGCGCCAGTGGATCCGCGGGTGGTGGAGGGGACGTTGCGCCAGCTTAACTGGCGGATCGACCGGCTGGAGCGGCGGTTGCTGGCCGGGGTCAAGCGCCGCGAAGCGGACCTCATGCAGGACCTCGCCCGGGCTCGGGGGGCACTCTTTCCCGGCGGCATGCGCCAGGAGCGCGCGCTCAGCTTCGTCCCGCTGCTCGCGGTCCACGGCGACGCGTTGCTGGCCGCGATGCGCGCCGGGGCGCGCCGACACGCCCTGGCGTTGGTCGCGGGGCACGCGCCGCCCGCGGATCCATGAGCGACCCCGCACGCACCGGTGGGGCGGGCCGGGGCGGGGCGGTGGCAGTCGCCGCCGGGATCCTGGCCAGTCGCGTGCTTGGCCTGGTGCGCCAGAAAGTGTTCAACCACTTCCTGGGGGCGGGGCTGGCGGCGGATGCCTTCAACGTGGCGTTCCGCATCCCCAACGTCCTGCAGAACTTGTTTGGGGAAGGGGTGCTCAGCGCCTCCTTCATCCCGGTCTATGCCCGTTTGCGGGCGGGCGCGGACGATGCGCGCCGTCGTGAGGTGGCGGGGGTCGTCTTCGGCGTGCTCGCGCTCGGCGTCGGCGCCCTGGTGCTCGCCGGCGTCCTCGCGGCGCCCCTGGTGGTGCGGCTGCTCGCGCCCGGCTTCACCGGTGACCAGCGGGACCTGACCATCCGCCTGGTGCAGGTCCTCTTTCCGGGTGCGGGGCTGCTGGTCCTCTCGGCCTGGTGCCTGGGCGTCCTGAATACGCACGGTCGCTTCCTGCTCTCCTACGCGTCGCCGGTGGCGTGGAACCTGGCGATGATCGCTGCACTCCTCGGTTGGGGCGAGCGGGAGACCTCGGCGCGGCTTGTCGTGATCCTGGCCTGGGGGAGCCTGGTCGGGAGTGCCCTGCAACTGGCAGTGCAGTGGCCGTCCGTCCATCGCTTGCTCGGGGCATGGCGCCCGCGCCTCCGCTCGACGAGCCCTGAGGCGGCGACCGTCTTTCGCAACTTCTGGCCCGTGTTCGTGGGACGCGGGGTCACGCAGCTCTCGGGGTTCGTGGATCTCATGGTGGCGTCCACCCTCCTGCCGGGGTCGGCCAGCATGCTGGCGAATGCCCAGACGGTGTACATGTTGCCGGTGAGCCTGTTTGGCATGTCGGTGTCCGCGGCGGCATTGCCTGGTTTGTCTACCGTGGCCGGGGAGGCGTCGGACGAGGCCAGGGTCGCCCTGCGCGGGATGCTCGACGCGCGGTTGCGACAGGTGGCGTACTTCGTGGTTCCCTCGGCGGTGGCCTTGATGGCACTGGGGCCGGCGATCATTGCCGTGCTGTTCGAGGGGGGCGCCTACGGGGCGACCGAGGCGGCCTGGCAGCGCTGGACCCTGGCCGCGGCGGGGCTCGGGCTCCTGGCCGCGACGTTGGGACGGTTGTACGCAACCGCGCTCTTCGCGCTGCACGACACGCGCACGCCGCAACGCGCGGCGATCACGCGCGTGGTGCTGGCGGCCGGGGTTGGGGTCGCGGCGGCGACCTGGGGCGTTCCCGCTGTGGGGCTGCACCCACGGTTCGGGATCGTGGCGCTGCTCGTCGCCTCGGGCCTGGCCGCCTGGGTGGAGTGGGCCCTGCTGCGCCGTCACGTCGCGCGGCGCCTGGGCCCCGGCGCGGCGGCCGCAGGGGCGGTCGCGCGCGTGTGGGTGTGCGCGCTGGTTGCGGCAGGCGTCGCCATGGGCGGGGCGGCGTTGCCCGGCCTCCAGCGGGTCGGCACGCTCTGGCAGGCCCTCCTGACCCTCGCGGTCTACGGCGCCGCGTACCTGGGGCTCACCCTGTGGCTCCGCGTGCCCGAAGCCCGCGCGCTCGCCGGACGGTTGCGCCGACCGTAGGCGCTGGCGCGGGTCGCTATCGTTCGCTCATGAGCTGGGATCCACCCCCGTCGGTTGCGGCCAAGCTGCCGACCCTTCCGGAGACCCCGGGCGTCTACCTGTGGAAAGACGCCGCGGGGGTGGTGCTCTACGTCGGCAAGGCGAAGCGCTTGCGGTCCCGCGTGCGGAGCTACTTCGCCTCGGACCATGAGGCGAGCGTGAAGACCCAGCTGCTCGTGCGGCTCATCGCGTCCCTGGACACGATCGTCGTCCCGATCGAGGCCCATGCGCTCATCCTCGAGGCCAACCTCATCAAGGAGCACCGGCCACGGTTCAACATCTCGCTCCGCGACGACAAGTCGTATCCGTACATCAAGGTCACGCTGAACGAGCCGTTCCCGCGCGTCCTGGTGACCCGGCGGCTGGTCCACGACGGCGCGCGCTACTTCGGCCCCTACACCGACGTTGGGGCGATGCGGCGCGCGCTGAACCTCGTGAAGCGCATCTTCACGGTGCGCTCGTGCCAATACGCCCTGCCCGACGACGCCCCGGAGCGGGCCTGCCTCGACCACCATATCGGGCGGTGCAAGGCGCCGTGCGTCGGGTACCAAACCGAGGCGGATTATCGCGGGATGATCGACGAGGTGGTGCTCTTCCTCGATGGCAAGGCGCAGGAGGTCGTGCACCGGGTCCGTGAGCGCATGACGATCGCGGCGGCCGCCCTCGACTTCGAGCGCGCCGGGGAGTATCGCGACGCCTTGCGGCATCTGGAGCAGATGGAGGAGCCGACCGTCGTGGTGCAGGTGGAAGGCGGGGATCGCGACGTCATCGGCTACGCACGGGATGCCGGCGACGCGTGTGTCGTCGTGATGCGGATTCGCGGCGGCAAGTTGCTCGCGCGCGACCAGCGCTTCATGGACAACATCGAGGGGGAGTCCGACGAGGCCGTGCTGGCCGCCTACCTTAACGGTTGGTATCGCGCGGCCGGCGAACGCGCGGACGAGTTGCTCGTCCCGTTTGACTTCGCCGATCGCGAGGTGCTCGAGGGGACGTTGGAGCGGACCCAGGTCCTCGTGCCCCAGCGTGGGCCGCGTCGCGAACTCGTGGCCTTTGCCGAGCAGAATGCGCGGCACCTGCTCGAGGAATTCCGGCTCGCCGGGATGGAGGTGGAGGAGCGGGCGGCGAGTCCCGTGTACGAGCTGCAGCGCGAGCTTGGCCTCCCGCGACTCCCGCGATCCATCGCCTGCTTCGACATCTCGACGGCCCAGGGGACCGACACCGTGGGCTCCTGCGTCTGGTTCGAGAACGCGCGCCCGCGCCGTGGCGAGTACCGCAAGTTCAAGGTGAAGACGGTCGTCGGGACCGACGACTTCGCGTCGATGCGCGAGGTGGTCGGGCGCTTCGCACGGCGGCGCCTGGACGAGGGGAAGGGGATGCCGGACCTCATCGTCATCGATGGCGGCAAGGGCCAGTTGCAGGCGGCCCTCGACGCCCTCGCCGACGCCGGCGTGACCGACCAGCAGGTGATCAGCCTGGCCAAGCGGGACGAGGAGGTCTTCCTGCCGGGGCGCAG
Source organism: Gemmatimonadota bacterium (assembly GCA_016794835.1). GTDB lineage: Bacteria > Gemmatimonadota > Gemmatimonadetes > Gemmatimonadales > Gemmatimonadaceae > RBC101. Next base: position 4,664 of record JAEUJL010000348.1, read on the forward strand.
CGATCCGGTCCGGTTGCCGCGTCGCTCACCGGCGTTGCGGACGTTGCAGCAGGCACGGGACGAAGCCCATCGGTTTGCCGTGACGTTCAACCGGGCCCGCCGCACGGCCCGCACCATCACCTCCGAGCTGCTCAAGGTCCCCGGGGTCGGGCCCCAGAAACGCCGGTCGCTGCTCCACCGGTTCGGCTCGCTGCAGGGAGTGAAGGACGCGACCCCCGAGGACATTGCGTCCCTTCCGGGGTTCTCGCTCGTCACGGCCCGGCGCATCCTGGACGCCCTGTCGGGGACGGCGCCGTCCGCGCCTAACGAGCCGCCGCTTGCTCCCGGCGAGCCCACGGGCTAGCATCGTCCAGCCCTTGTCCCGACCTCATGTCCTCCTGGTACCTCGAATGTTCGTCGTGCGGCGCTCGCGCCGAGCAGCATGCCCCGGTTGGCCTCTGCCCGGCGTGCACCCAGCCGTACCTGGCCATCTACGATGGGGCGACGCCTCGCCGTGACGACCTGCTCCCCCGGTGGGACATGTGGCGCTACGCGCCCGCGTTGCCCCTGCTGCGTGGAGAGGCCCCCGTCACCCTTGGGGAGGGATGCACCCCGTTGACCGAGCTCCCGGCGGTCGCCGCCGAGGTGGGGGTCCGTCGACTCTGGGTGAAGGACGAGGCGGTGAACCCGACGGCGTCCTTCAAGGCGCGTGGACTGGCCGCTGCCGTGACGCGGGCGAAGCACCGAGGCGTCGCGGGCCTGGTGGTCCCCACGGCCGGGAACGCCGGCGCCGCCCTCGCCGCCTATGGGGCGGCCGCGGGGGTCCCGGTACGCGTGTACGCCCCGGAAACGACCCCGCGACCGATCCTCGATACCATCCGCGCGATGGGTGTTGAGCTGGTCACGATCGACGGCCACATCGGGGACGCGGGCCGGATGAGCGTCGCCTTTGCGGCCGAGAGCGGGTACTTCAACGTGGCCACGCTGCGCGAGCCGTACCGCGCCGAGGGCAACAAGACCCTGGGACTGGAGCTGGCCGAGCAACTCGGGTGGCGACTCCCGGACGTCGTGGTCTATCCCACCGGCGGTGGCGAGGGCGTCATCGGGATGTGGAAGGTGTTCAAGGAGATGATCCAGTGGGGATGGCTGCCGCCGGAGACCCGCTTGCCCCGGATCGTGGTGACGCAGTCGACGGGGTGCGCCCCGCTGGTCCGCGCCTTTGACGCCGGCGCGGATCGCGCGACCCCATGGGAGAACCCGGTCACCCATGCCTCGGGGCTGCGTGTTCCTGGCCCCCTCGGCGATCGACTCGTGTTGCGCGCCATCCGGGAGACGGACGGTATCGCCGCCGCCGCCGACGAGGACACCATTCGCGCCTGGACGGCCCGGCTGGCCTCACGCACCGGGATCGACGCGGCGCCGGAAGGTGGCTGTGCGGTCGCGGTGACGGCGCAGCTCGTTGCCGCCGGACGGATCGCGCGGGACGCCGAAGTGGTCGTGTACAACACGGGCAGCGGCGCGTCCTACCGCGCCTGAGCGACCGGATGTCGACCTTCGCCATCCTCGATCCGTTCAGCGGGATTTCCGGTGACATGACCCTGGGCGCGCTGGTCGGGGCAGGGCTGGATCCGGGATGGCTCCGCGCCTTGCCTGGCCGCCTCGGCCTCGATGGGGTCCAGGTCCGGGTCGACGCGGTGAAGCGCTGCGGACTTGCCGCGACGAAGGTGGATTTCGATATCCCGGAACAGCCCCACGGCCGACACCTGTCCGAGATCCGCGCGCTCGTCGCCGCCGCGGACCTCTCGGCCGCCGTGAAGGACACCGCGGACCAGGTGTTCCGCGGGATCGCGGAGATCGAGGGCGAGGCCCACGGCGTGTCACCGGAGGAGGTGCATCTCCACGAGGTCGGCGCGGTGGATGCGATCCTCGACGTCGTGGGGGTCATCGGGGGATTCGAGGCGCTCGGGCTGGCCGAGGTCTATTGTGGCGCGATTTCGCTGGGCGACGGGTTCGTGCGCGCGGCCCATGGCGTGCTACCGGTCCCCGCCCCCGCGACCTTGCGGCTCCTGGAGGGCCAGCGCGTCCGTCCGGGACCGGAGGGGGCGGGGGAGCTGGTCACCCCGACCGGGGCGGCGCTGGTGCGCGCGCTGGCCCGTGGGGCGCCACCGATCACCTACGTTCCCCGCCGGGTTGGCCTTGGCGCCGGAAGCCGGGACCTCGTCGAGCGCCCCAACGTGCTCCGGCTGATCGTTGCCGAGCATCCGGAGGGGGCGGGGACCGGGGAGTCGCTGGTCCAGCTGGCGTGTGACCTGGACGACATGACGGCCGAGGGGCTGGCCGGCACGGCGGAGCTGCTGCTGGGTGCCGGGGCGCTGGACGTGGTGATCCTGTCGACCCACATGAAGAAGGGGCGTCCCGGGATGCGTCTGGAAGTCTTGTGCGCTCCTGACGAAGTTTCCCGGCTGGAAGCCCTGGTGTTCCAGCATACGACGACCCTGGGGGTACGCCGGCTGGGGGTGGAGCGGCGGTCGCTGGAGCGAACGGCGGGGCGGGTGGAGGTGGAGGGCCACGGGGTGCGCGTCAAGGTGGCCACGCTGCCTAACGGGGACCGGCGATGCAAGCCGGAGTTTGATGACGTCGTGGCCGTGGCGCGGGCAACCGGCCGGACCACGCAGGAAGTGTCCCGCGCGGCGCTGGCCGCGTGGAACGATCGTGGCGGACGTGTGTAGGAATTCCACTCGCGCGACCCCCCTCGCGCGCTCACCTGTACGGAGATTCAGTCGATGACGTGGAGAAAGCTCTCGCCGGCCCTTGCCCTCCTGCTGGCGCTGCCCGGCATGGCGGTCGCACAAGCGGCGTGCAACATCGAGCTTGGCAAGCCGGGCCAGGTGAAGGACGCGAACAGCGCCCTCGCCAAGCTGGCCCTGTTCCAGGGCAAGCCGGACCAGATGATGACGACGGTGAAGGAGGCCCTGGCCAAGCTGGCCAAGGACGAGGCCAAGGTCATCGCGGCGAATCCGGTCGGCCGGGCGATGACGCTCGGGAACGCCTATGCGGAGCTCGCCTCCATCCCGGAAGGCAAGGAACCGGTGGCGCGTGCCACGCTCGGCCTGGCCGGTGAGGGGACGATCGACCTGCTGCTGGCCGCCGACTCGATGTACGACGTCGTCGAGGCGTCCAATGCGGCGTGCAAGGAGCAGACGGAAGAAGGCCGCCGGAAGATCTACGCCGCGCTGGTCAATGAGGCCGTGAATGCCTACAACGCGCAGAAGATCGACGAGGCGATGCAGCTGTCGCAGCGCGGCCTCGTGATCTATGACGGGTTCAAGCTCGCGTACATCGCGCACAACCTGCTGGGGAATGCCCTCCAGTCGAAGGACGACCTCGGCGGTGCCGTTGAGTCGTTCATCAAGATGGCGGAACTCCAGAAGGGCGACACGGCGCTGGTCGATGAGCGACGCTCCACCATGACGAACGTCGCCATGCTGATGCTCGCGCACGCGGAGAACCTGGAAGGGGACGCCAAGGCGAAGAAGATCCAGCAGGCCATCGAGTACCTCGGCAAGTACAACGCCGAGTTCCCGGGAGACGCCAAGGCGGAGGCGACCCTTGCCCGTGCCCAGATCATGACGGGGGACGCCGGGGCTGCCCAGAAGGTGTTCTCGGACATGATCGCCAATGCCGACAAGTACACCGACGTCGCCTTGTTTGACGCCGGCGTGAACGCCGCGCGGGCCGAGCAGGCGAAGGAAGCCGCCGCCCTCTTCGAGGCCGGCCTCAAGAAGAATCCCTATTCCCGCGACGGCCTGTTCAACGTCTCCCTGACCCTCCAGAAGCTGGAGCGCTACCACGATGCCGAACGGTACATCCGCCGCCTGCTGGCCATCGACCCGGAAAACCAGGAGGCCTACCAGGTCATGGCGCTGAACTACCAGTCGGACGCCAAGGACGAGAAGGTCCGGATCGACTCGCTGCGGAAGATCGCCCTCGACGCGGCGAACGACAAAAAGACGACCATGGCGCAGAAGAACGCCAAGGCCGCCGAGGTCAAGGCGCTCCTCGAGCCCGAGGAGGCGAAGTACACGGCGATGACCGACTCGCTGCTCGCCCACTTCACCCGGTACCAGAACGCGAAGGCGAAGATGTCCTTCAACCTCTGGAGCCACGACGGGAACAAGCACGTCCTCGCCGGCCAAGTCGATAACCTCCAGGATGCTGCGGCGGACTACACGATCAAGTTCGAGTTCCTGGATGCCGCCGGGAACGTGAAGGGGACCAAGGAAACGAGCCTCACCGGGATCGCGGCCAAGGGGAGCAAGGCGTTCCGCGTGGAGGTCGAGGGCGAGGGGATCATCGCCTTCCGCTACGCCCCGTTCTCGGGCTCCTGACCCCCGAACGCACCGAGGTGGTGAAGAAGGCGGCCCCCAGGGGCCGCCTTCTTGTTTCATGGCGGATCCCTTCGCGCATGTTATCCGCCGAACGCGTGAAGTGTATGTGCTGCATTGATATCGGCCCCCTCTGTTGCTACGTTCCTTGAGCCCTGTGTAGGCGCCCTCCTGCGCCACCTTTCTGCTCACGGATTTCAGGTCTCCTCATGGTTCGCGTCGCTCGGGTCCAACCCGAGAGCATCGCCGAAGAACTCGGCATCGAGCCCGGGACCGAGATCGTTGCCGTCGACGGACGCGCGATCGAGGACTTCCTTGACTGGGAGTTCCTCACCGCGACCGATGAGTTCGAGGTCGAGGTGCGGACGCCGGCCGGCGAGGCCATCGTCTTCGAGATCGAGCGCCCCGAAGGGTTGTCACTGGGGGTCGAGCTGGAGCCGCCGACGGTTCGGCGCTGTGCGAACCGTTGCGAGTTCTGCTTCATCGAGGGGCTGCCCAAGGGGCTGCGAAAGCCGCTGTATGTGCGCGACGACGACTATCGGCTCTCGTTCGCCTACGGGAACTTCGCGACCCTCTCGAACCTCAAGGAACGCGACTTCGAGCGGATCATCGAGTACCGGCTCTCCCCGCTCTACGTGTCGGTGCACGCCACGCCGTGGGACGCCCGGAAGGTCCTCCTGAACAACCCGCGCGTCCCGGACATCGTCGCCCAGTTGCGTCGGCTGGTCGACGCCGGGATCGAGTTCCACGGGCAGATGGTGGTCGTGCCCGGGCTGAACGATGGCGAGGTCCTGGAGGCATCCCTGCGCGACCTGTGGAGCTTCGGGGCAGCCTGCCGCTCGGTCGCGATCGTCCCGGTCGGCCTCACCCAGTTCTCGCACCTGTACACCGGCAAGACGATGGACCGCGAACGTGCCAGCGAGCTGCTGGCCGTGGCTGAGCGATGGGGCGCGCGAGCGCTCGCAGAGCGCGGGGAGCGCTGGGTGTTCGGGTCGGACGAGCTGTATCTCCTCGCGGGAGCCGCGCTGCCTGACTCGGCGTTCTACGGGGACTTCCCGCAGGTTGAGAACGGGGTCGGGGCCGTGGCAATGCTGAGGCAACGGGTCGCCGATGCCGTCGAGAGCCTGCCGCGACTCGTGGGCCGCAAGATCGGGATCGTCACCGGGACCGCGATGCGTGACCTGATGCCGCCCCTCCTCGGCCTGCTGGCGGCGCAAACCGAGGCCGTCCTCGAGTTGATTCCCGTCGAGAACTCGCTGTTCGGCCCGACCACCACGACCGCCGGCCTCCTGGTCGGCGCAGATATCCGGCGCGCGCTCAGCGCCCGCCACGACCTCGACCTGGCATTGATCCCGGCCGAGACGATCAACGACGCCGGGGTGTTCCTCGACGACGACACCTTCGCAGACGTACGAGCGTCCCTCCCCATGCCGGTCTTTCCGTCGCACGATTTCATCGACGTCCTCGCGGAAGTCGAATCCACTGGAGTGCTGCTGACCGGGAGCGCGCGATGAGTCTCCCCGTCGTCGCCCTGATCGGGCGTCCCAATGTCGGCAAGAGCGCACTCTTCAATCGCATCGTGGGCGATGGCGCCGCCATCGTCTCGGATGAAGCGGGGACGACGCGCGACCGGCACTTTGCGCGCGCCGAATGGAACGGCTCGGCGTTCTGGCTGGTGGACACGGGCGGGATCACCGATGACTCGCGCGGGGTGATGGAGCAGGAGATCCGCCGCCAGGTGGACGAGGCGATCGCCGAGGCCGACCTGCTGCTCCTCGTGGTCGACGCCCGGGCCGGGTTGCACCCGATCGACCAGCGCATCGTCGAGATCCTGCGGGAGACGGGAAAGCCGCACCTGCTGGTGGCGAACAAGGTGGACCAGCCGTCGTCGACCGACTTCTACGAGTTCTACGCGCTCGGCATCGGCGACCCGATCCCGGTGTCGGCGATCAGCGGGAAGCAGAGTGGCGACTTGCTCGATGCGCTGGTGGCGCGCATCCCGGCGATGCCGCCGGAGCCGGTCGAGAGCCTGCGCGTGGCCGTGATCGGGCGCCCCAACGTCGGCAAGTCGTCGTTTGTGAATCGCCTCCTGGGTGAGGATCGCCTCGTGGTGAGTGACGAGGCCGGGACCACGCGGGACGCGATCGACACCCCCATGAAGTACCATGGGCGCGAGATCGTGTTCATCGACACGGCCGGCCTCCGTCGGCAGTCGCGCGTGGACGATGGGATCGAGTTCTACTCCGGGTTGCGAACGCGTCGGGCGATCGAGCGGGCCGACATCTGCTGCCTGCTCGTGGATGCCCAGGCCGGGCTGGAGGGGCAGGACCTCAAGATTGCCCACCTGGCATGGGATGCGGGCCGCGGGCTCGTGATCATCGTGAACAAGTGGGACCTGATGGAGAAGGACGACAAGACCGCGGCACGGTTCGAGCGCGACGCCCGGGAGAAGGCGCCGTTCCTGAACTTCATCCCGTTTGTCTACACGTCCGCCCTGACCGGGCAACGCGTCACCAAGGTATTGGACGTCCTGCTCGAGGTTGAGGCAGAGCGTGGGAAGCGCATCTCCACCTCCAAGGTGAACGAGCGGCTCGAGGAGCTGCTGCGCCGTCGCCAGCCGCCGCAGGCGGCGGGGCGCGAGGTCCGCCTGATGTACGCGACCCAGGTGGAGACGTCGCCGCCCGTCATTGCCGTCTTCAGCAACCACCCGGACCTGGTGGAGGAGCACTACATCCGGTTCCTGCACAACGGCTTCCGCGAATCGTGGGGGTTCACGGGGAACCCGCTGCGCATCGTGTTGCGCCGGAAGGCGGCCTGACCGTGGGCGAGGGCGGACGCTGGCTGGGCCTCGTCGTCGCATATCTGGTGGGCTCCACCCCCTTTGCGTATGGCGCCGGCCGCGTGCTGCGGGGCATTGACCTGCGAGAGCATGGGAGCGGCAACCTCGGGGCGACCAACGTCCTGCGCACGTTAGGCACCGGGGCTGGGGTGGTGGTGCTCCTCCTGGATGCGGCCAAGGGCGCGGTGCCGGTGTTGTTCTTCCGCGAGTGGTTTGGCGGCGGGACGGGGCCCTGGTGGCCGGCCCTCTTCGGGTTGGCGGCGGTGGCCGGTCACGTGCGGCCGTACCTCGGGCTGTTCCGCGGGGGAGGCAAGGGGGTCGCGACGGCGGCTGGCGTCTTTGGGGCCCTGTCCCCGGGGGCGATGGGCATCGCCCTGCTGGTCTTTGTGGGCCTGGTGGCCGTGACGCGGTACGTCTCGGTGGGGTCGATCGGGGCGGGCCTCGCGCTGGCCGTGACATCGGCCGTCATGTATGGGCCGACGGCGCCGCGTGCGATCCTGGCCGCCGTCATTGCGGCGTTTGTCGTGTATACGCACCGGGCCAACATCGGGCGGCTGCGCCGTGGCGAGGAGTCGCGGTTCGGTGCCCGGCCGGCGGGGGCTCGTTAGGTATGCGCGCCGCGGTCATTGGCGGGGGGGCCTGGGGGACGGCGCTTGGTCATGTGCTGGCCTCGCGCGGGCATGACACCGTGTTGTGGGCGCGGGAGCCGGACGTCGTCGAGCATATCAACGTGACCCACGCCAACCCGCGCTTCCTCGCGGGCGCCACCTTGCACGAGGCCCTGCGCGCCACCACCCGGATGTCCGAGGCGGTGCACGAGGCGGAATGCGTCGTGTTTGCGGCGCCGTCGCACGTGTTGCGCGCCGTCGTGCAGTCCGGGGCGGCGTCGGTGCCCGCCGGCGCCACGCTCGTCGTGGCGACCAAGGGGATCGAGCGGACGACCCTCGCGCTGATGACCGATGTGGTGGCGGCCGAGGTGCGGGGACGCCCGGTGGTGGCCCTCTCCGGCCCCAGCTTCGCCCAGGAAGTGGTGCATGGGCAACCGACCGCGGTCGTGGCGGCCTCGCACGATCGCACCGCACGGGAACAGGTGCAGCGGGCCTTGAGTGGCGGGCCCCTCCGGCTCTACACGAGCGAGGATGTCACCGGGGTCGAGCTCGGGGGCGCACTCAAGAACGTGATGGCGGTGGCCACCGGGATCGCCGAGGGGGTGGGTCTCGGTCTGAATTCGCGGGCAGCCCTGATCACCCGTGGGTTGGCGGAAATGATCCGCCTGGGGGTCAGCGTGGGGGCACGCGTGGAAACCTTCGCCGGCCTCGCGGGGATGGGGGACCTCGTCCTGACCTGCACGGGAGCGTTAAGTCGCAATCGCGCGGTGGGGATTGCGGTGGGGCAGGGCACCTCCCTCAGCGAGGTCCTGGCCAGCACGGAAAGCGTCGCCGAGGGCGTGGTGACCACCACCAGCGCCCTCGCGCTCGCCGAGCGACAAGGGGTCGACATGCCGATCGCGCGGGCGGTGTCCCGCGTGTTGTTCGAATCCGCCTCGGCGCGTGAAGTCGTCGCCGAGTTGATGGGCCGCGAACTGCGGCCGGAGCGTGACGGATGAAGCCGGAGCCGGTGCAGGAGTTCTTCTCGATCGGGGAAGTCTGTGAACTGACCGACCTCAAGCCGCACGTGCTGCGGTATTGGGAGAGCCAGTTCAAGTTCCTCAACCCGGCCAAGAATCGGTCGGGGAACCGGGTGTACCAGCGTCGCGAGATCGAGCTGATCCATCTCGTCAAGCAACTGCTCTACACCGAGAAGTACACGATCGACGGGGCACGGCAGAAGGTCGACGAGTTCCGGCGGGGCGGGCAGGTGAAGGGGGCGGCGCGCGAGGCGCTGACCGCCGAAGCCGCCGCGGCGCTCGAGGCGGAGCTCGAGCAGCTGGCCCGGGTCCTGGAGGGGGCGGAGCCGATCCCGACGACGACCGACGCCCCCATGGCATAGCGGCGAACGTGACCGGTCGATATCGTTAGGCCCCATGCGCCTCCTCTGTTCCAACGACGACGGGATCCACGCCCACGGCCTCGACGTCCTCGTGCGCGCCGCGACCGAGATTGGCGAGGTCACGGTGGTCGCGCCGGACCGCGAACAGAGTGCCACGAGCCACTCACTCACGCTGCACCATCCGCTGCGGCCGGTCCGGCGCGGCGAGCGCCGCTTCCAGGTCGACGGCACCCCGACCGACTGCGTGATGCTCGCCGTCGAGGTCCTGATGCCCGAGCGTCCCGACTTCGTCCTGTCCGGCATCAATCACGGGCAGAACATGGGGGAGGATGTCCTGTATTCCGGGACGGTGGCGGCGGCGATGGAGGGGCTGGCCCTTGGTGTTCCGTCCATCGCCGTGTCGTTTGCCGGCGGCGACCTCCGGGCGGACATCGCCAAGCTCGATGAGCAGGTGGAGGTGCTGGTGCCCCTCCTGCGGCACCTGACGTCGCTGGACGCTTTTCCCGCGCACACCCTGCTGAACGTGAACTTGCCGCCGTTGCGGGCCGATCAGGTCAAGGGCGTGCGCCTCACACGCCTGGGGCGTCGGGTCTACTCCAACTCGATCTCGCCCATGCGTGACCCATACGGGCGGCAGATCTACTGGATCGGGGGCGGCGAGTTCTCCTGGTCCGGGGCGGAGGATTCCGATTTCCAGGCGATCCACGATGGGTACATCTCGGTCACGCCATTGCACCTGGACCTGACCCATCGCGACATGTTGGACACGGCGGATCGCTGGTGGCGAGCCCCATAGTCACGGAGTTCCGGGCGGAACGACGGTTCCTCGTCGAGACGCTGCAATCGCAGGGGATCAGCGACCTCGCGGTGCTGCGAGCCATCGAGTCGACGCCGCGACATTTCTTTGTGCCAACTGGCATCGGTCGGCAGGCCTACGAGGATCGCCCGATCCACATCGGCCTCGGCCAGACCATGTCGCAGCCGTCGATCCATGCGAGGTACCTCCAGATCGCCGCACTCACCGGCAAGGAGCGCGTCCTGGAGATCGGGACGGGGTCGGGGTACCAGACGGTCTTGTTGGCGCACCTCGCCGAGCAGGTGTTCTCCATCGAACGGGTGGGCCCCCTCCTGGAACGCGCGCGACAAGCGATCCGGTCCTGTGGCGTGCGCAACGTTTCCACCCTGTTGGGCGACGGGACCATCGGCTGGCGCGAGTTCGCGCCGTTCGACGTGATCCTTGTCTCAGCCGGAGGGCCCACGATTCCCCAGCCGCTCGTGGATCAGCTGGGCGAAGGGGGGCGGATGCTCATCCCTGTTGGTGACCAGGAGGAGCAGATCCTGGCGCTCCTCACCAAGCGGGGCGGGGTGGTCGAGCGGCGTGACATTGCCCCCGTGAGGTTCGTCCCCCTGAAGGGTACTCACGGCTGGTAGCCGGACCGTGGGCCCCATCCACCGGAGCCCGCGCATGCCAGCCACCTCGGAGTCTCAAGGCCAATCCCGTCCTCGCCCGTTCGTCGGACCCGGAGGACCGCGCCCCGCGCTCACTCCTGGCTCACGCGCAGGGGGGATGCCGGCCCGACTGGCGCGGCCGGGAGCCGCTGCGACGGCGGAAGCCCCGGTGAGCCCGGTACCTTCGGCGCTGGCCATCGGCGACCTGTTGCCCGCGAGCGTGCAGGACCGCGTGAGCGAACCGCAGGTCGCGGTGCTCCCCGTGGCGGTGGCCACCGAGGTCGCCCCCGTGGAGGCCACGCCGACTCCCGAGATCGAAGAGGCGTTCGCAGAGTCGGCGCCCGCCGCGATTGCTGAATCAGCGGCCGAGGCGATCGCGGATGCGGCTCCCGAAGCGATTGTTGAGTTCGCGCCGGAGGCGGTCGCGGACCATGCACCCGAGGCGGTCGCGGACTTTGTCCCCGAGGCGGCCGTTGAGTTTGCCCCCGAACCCGTTGAACTGGACGCCGTGGCGCCTGAAGTCGAATCGCTCGAGGCGGACCTGCCGGACATCGAGCTGCGGGACGAGATCGAGTCCGCCCACGCGTCAATCGCGTCGACGGAGCCAACCGAGTTCCTCGGCTTTGGGAGCGTGGTGGAGCCGGAGGCCGAAGCCACCGTGACCTCGTGGCAGGCCGACGACGCGGCGGACGTCGTGGAGAACGTCGCCTCGCTCGGAGGGTTGGAGGTGGCATCCTGGGAAGCGCCCCAGGCGCCGCAGGAGTCGGTGATCGGCGAAGTGGAAGCGGGCCCGGTCACCGAGCTGGCCGAGCCGGCCGCCGCCGCCGCCGTCCCGGTGGAATGGGCGTCCCTGCCGGACGAGGGCGATGATGCGCAGCTGGAGGAGCCGGACCTGGCTGAGGAGACGGAGCCTGGCGTGCCGCTCGACCTGTCGCCCTTCGATCACGGGACCGGCGAGCGCCTCTCGGTCGTGATTGAGAGTGCCCCGGAGACGTTGGACGCCCTGGTTGTGGAGACCGACACCCAGGCCGCCGCCCTGGAGGTGTTGGAGCAGGTTGCTCGGCGCGTACGGTCAGGAGAGCTGCGGGTGGCCCCGTCGGGGGCTAGCGCGGAGTCGGTCCTCGCATCCATCCTTGCCGCTCTCCTGAGTCCGCGCTCCTGATCTCCCGCCGCATGTCGTGCGCCTAGTTCACTTCGAAATTGCTGGTGAGGTGCAAGGGGTCGGCTTTCGCGCGTTCGCGCGCGGGACGGCCGTGCGGCTTGGCCTCGCCGGGTGGGTCCGCAACCTCTCCAGCGGGAACCTTGAGTGCACGGTCGCCGGGGCCACGGAGGCCATCGACGAGTTCCTGGCGGCGATGCGCCAGGGGCCGGAGGCGGCGCTGGTCAAGCAGCTCATCGTGTTGACCCCGCCCGCGAATCCCGAGCTTCCCTCGCCCTTCACGATCCTCAAGTAATGACAGCTGACCAGCTGCGGTTACGCATTCGCGAAATCCCGGATCATCCGAAACCCGGGATCTTGTTCAAGGACATCACCCCGCTGCTCGCCGACCCCGAGGCGTGGCGTGTCGCCTGCGAAGCGATGGCGGCGCCGTGGGATGGGCAGGGGATCACGCACGTGGTCGCGGTCGAGAGTCGCGGCTTTCTTTTCGGCGGCGCGATCGCCGCGCGACTCGGGGCGGGGCTCGTGCCCGTGCGGAAGCCGGGGAAGCTGCCGTTTGAGCGCAGCCGGGAGGAATACGCGCTCGAGTATGGCACGGATGCACTGGAAATGCATGTCGATGCGGTCGGGCCGGCGTCGCGCGTGATCGTGGTGGATGATGTGCTTGCGACCGGGGGAACGGCCGCAGCCACGGTCCGTCTCGTGGAACGGCATGGCGCGGCCGTTGTCGGTTGCGGCTTCCTGATCGAGCTCTCGTTTCTGGGCGGCCGCGCCGCGGTCGGGAAGCGCGTCGAGAGCGTGATCACGTACTGACCGGGAATCCCGCCGCGGCGCCTGGCGCGTAGATTTCGCGCTTCGCCCTCGTAGCTCAGATGGATAGAGCAGCGGTTTCCTAAACCGTTGGTCGGAGGTTCGAATCCTCTCGGGGGCACCTGGATGCGAACGGGGCGGCACCCATTGGGTGCCGCCCCGTCGTTCGTCCTGGCTCGCGTGGCGGTTAGGCGCCGCGCTTGGCGTAGATCTCCTTCTCGAGCTTCAGGCGGAGCTTCTTGGCATCGACCAGGGCTTCGGCCCGCTTGCGGCCCTTGGCCGGGACGTAGAAGCGCTTCTGCTTGCCCGGCTCCGGGTTGATCGAGACGATGAACGCCTGGTGGCGCTTGTCCCACTGGACGCCCGTGACGCCGAACTTGTTGCGGCGGGAGCGGACGACGACACGACCGGTCGCGGGCTTGCCGAGGGCTTTCTCGGTCTTGTCACGCCAGACCACGGCTTCGGAGAAGGCCTTCTTTCGGCCGCCGTGCTTGTTGTCCGAGAACCACTTGCGGTGGGTCTTGCCTTCGAACGTGACCTGGACCAACCAGCCATGGTTGTGCTTCTCCGGCTGATCGATGCGAGAGATGCCTTTGCGCCTGATCATGGGATTTGGTTAAAGGGTGAGGGGCACTACAAGAATAGCGCATGAATTTGCAGTCGCCAAGGTTGGGCTTCCGTCATGCCTATTCCCATGCGAACTTTCATGGTCTACCGGGGCTTACGTTCCCCTGACTTCCGCCACACCGGCCGCTCGAACGGCTCGGCCAACCGACCATAAGCATGACAGGCCCCAGCTCGGCATCAGCACTCGATCTCGACGATACGACGGACAACCTCCTTTCCTGGGTGAAGGCCAACGGGCGACAGCTCGGCTTTGGCGCCCTCGGGATCGCGGCGGTCGCCGGCATCCTGTGGGTGGTGCGGGCCCAGAACGAGCGCAGCGAGATGACGGCGTCCCAGCAGCTGGTCGCGGCGCAGCGCACGGTGGGTTCAGGCAACCTCCCGGTGGCAGCCGCAGACCTCAAGAAGCTCGCCCAGCAGTACGGCTCAACGCGTGCCGGCACGGATGCGAAGGTGCTCCTGGGTCAGGTGCTCCTGCAGCAGGGAAAGCCTGACGAGGCGCTGAAGGAACTCGAAGGGATCGGTTCGTCGGGCCCGACCGCGGCGTCGGTTCATGCGCTTCGCGGGGCGGCCCTCGAGCAGTCCGGGAAGTATCCGGAGGCGGCGGCCGCGTACCTCAAGGCGGCCGAGTCGACGGTCCTGAAGGCCGAGGGTGAGAGCTTCAAGTCGGACGCGGCCAGGGCCTGGCTCGCGGCCGGGAAGCGAGACGAGGCGCTGAAGATCTGGCAGTCGATCGCCACCAACCCGGGATCGGTCCTGTACAACGAGGCGCTCCTTCGGGTCGGAGAGCTCACCGCAAAGTAGGTCCCGGATCGGAATCGGGGTTTGACGGAGGCCCGGGCAATGCCCGGGCCTCTTTCGTTGTCACCGAACAGGGGCAGGCCAAGCGGCGCTCGCGACCGCACTGGTGCGACGCTGGCACGCGCTGATGGCACCGGAGCTGGCACTGCGAGCAGGGCGCGCGACAGCCCCGCGGCAGCCCGCTTCGCCGCGGCAGCGGATGGGGGCACCCCACGGAGCATCCGCCCGGGAAAGAACGTATAATAAGTGTTATGTAAAGTTCTTTAGTGGAAATGTGTGGGAAACCGGTCGCTGGCCCCGCTCGGCACGCTTCCCCTGCATCCTTCCCTAGGTCCCGGCCGCCTCGGCGAGCGCTCGATCCAGGGTGTCGAGCAGCAAGGCCTCATGGGCTGCCTGGAACGTCATGGGGGGCCGGAGCTTGATGACGTTGTCGTGCGGGCCGTCGGTGCCAAGGAGAATGCCCTCACGGCGGCACCGGTTCACCACCGCGGTCGCGGCGCGTGTGGCGGGCTCCTTGGTGCCGCGGTCGAGGACGAGCTCGATCCCCAGGAAGAGCCCCCGCCCCCTGACATCGCCGATCAGCGGGTGGCGGTCCTGCAGGGCCCGGAACCCGTCGGTGAGTGAGCTTCCGCGCGTTCGGGCGTTCGCGAGGAGGTGCTCGGCGTCGAGGACGTCGAGCACAGCGAGTCCGGCGGCACACGAGACGGGGTTCCCGCCAAAGGTGTTGAAGTACTCCATGCCGTTCGCAAAGCGTTGGGCGATGGCGCGCGTCGTGATCACCGCTCCGAGCGGATGTCCGTTCCCCATGGGTTTGCCGAGGGTGACGATGTCCGGCACGACCCCATGCTCCTCGAACGCCCACATGTGCGCTCCGACGCGCCCGAATCCCACCTGCACCTCGTCGGAGATGCAGAGCCCTCCCGTCGTGCGAATCAACTCGAACATGCGCGGCAGAAACCCTTGTGGCAGAACGACTTGCCCTGCGCAGCTCGGAATCGTCTCAGCGATGAAGGCGGCCGGTGAGGCGCCGGCCACCAGTGCGAGTTCGAGGTGCTCGGCGTAGCGGAATCCCAGGGTCTCAGCGGGCCACCCGGCGGGCGACCGGTAGGGATCCGGGCACGGAAGCTCGATGACGAACTCGGGGCGCCCCTGTCCCCCGGCCCGCTTGTACTTGTACGGCGACGCCTCGATGGCCGCCTGGGTGTTCCCGTGGTACGCCCAATCCAGGACCGCGATCTGTCTCCGGCCGGTCAGCGAACGCGCCATCCGAAGGGCCAGTTCATTCGCCTCGGAGCCGGAATTGGTGAAGAAGACGGTGTCGAGCCCTGGGGGGAAAGTCGCGGTCAGGCGCTCGCCATATTCACCGATCAGGCGGTGCAGGTACCGCGTATTCGTGTTGAGGGTCCCCGCCTGGGCGGCGATCGCTGAGACGACTCGCGGATGGCAGTGGCCCACGTGGGCCACGTTGTTGTAGCAGTCGAGGAAGGCACGGCCGCGGGCGTCGAACAACCAGACGTCCTCGCCCCGCACGATTTCCAGCGGGTCGCGATACGAGAGCTTGAGGTTCGCGCCGAAATGGCGCTCGCGGAGCATCCGGGTCCGTTCGGCCTCCGAGGGCGAATACGTGAGCACCTCGGCCGGGACGCCGGCAAACGGGGCCGGGTCCGGGTAGAGCTCGGCCCAGAGATCGGCCAGCGCGGTCTCTCCCACGCCAATGATCGCCTCGGGATCGTCTTCGTCGGTGAGGCAGAGCTGCAGGTGCAGGTGCGGGACCCATCCGCCGTTGACGCTGCTGTCGCCCAACGCGGCGAACTGTTGCCCTGCCGTGATAGGCTGACCGGGGCGCAGGTCCTGGATCGAACGAGGGTCGAGGTGGCCCCACAGCGTGCGGAACCTCTGGCCGTCCGGGAGATCGTGTTCGAGGAGGAGGACGCCGCCATAGTCCTGGGGACGGTCGCAGTTGGCGGTCCGAACCACCCGCGCCGCCAGCGGCGAAAAGAGCGCGGTGCCCGCTGGGGCGAACAGGTCGAGGCCGAGGTGCATGTCGCGCCGTGCACCGGGCACCACCCGTGAGGCGAAGGCTGGCGAGGTGTATACGGCCCGCTTTTCGCCCCAACGCCCGACCCCGACGTCGAATCCGGCCGAGGCCTGGAGTGCGGCGTAGGCCGCGTCGGCGCCCGGGAGGTCGCCGGCGGCGGTTTCCGGGACCATGGGGTCGGTGGGCGACGTCCAGGACAGGGCGTGTACGACCTGCAGCGCCAGCGGGCGTCCGAGGACGGGTGCGAGCCCCGGCTTGTCCGAGAGGAAGGCCCTGAGGGCGGTGGAGGCCCGGGAAGCGCCCCTTCCCGCCGCCCTGCGCAATGCCCCCTGCAGGTGCGCCGGGGGGATCTGATGCAGCGCCTCCAGCAGGGCCCAGGCTGGGGCCTCGGAGACGAACCAATAGGCCTCCTCCGCGGAGGTCGACCGGGCGCGCCGTTCGGCGGAGATGGTCAGGCTGGTGGCCAGGCGCCCCTGCACCAGCGCCGGGATCAGCTCCACTTCGTCCTCGCCGAGCGGGTGGCAGGCGGAGTACCCCGCGACGACGTCCGCCACGGCCTGCAGTGGCGAATCGCTCCCCATGGCCGCATAGGTGATGGCGATGGCGAGGTCCGCGATGGCCGGCCCGAAGATCGCGTCTCCGACGTCGATGATCCCCGTGATCGATCCCTCGTGCGGGTCGACCAACAGGTTCCAGTCGTTCAGGTCGCCGTGAAGGACCCCGTGCCTGACCTGGTCGAGTGCCGGCCGGGCGCCCTGGAAGGCTGAGAGCGCCTGCTCGACCAGCGGGCGCTTTCCTGGGAGGAGATGCGTCAGGCGAGCCGCGGACTCTCCGCTGCGACGGATATCCCAGGCCAGGGGCCGATGTGCGCCTTCGTGGCCGAACGACTGCATGGCGCGGGTGAGCCGCGCGACGCACTCCCCGATTCCGCGGAGCACCCTCGTTTCTCGTGGAACCCTGGCGACGGGGGTTCCCGGGCGCCAAGTGACCAGGCGGAGCCGGAGCGGCCCGATGCGATGGATGGATTCCCCGGTCGAGCTCCGGAGCACGCGGGGCACCGGGAGCTCCGGGGCGACGCGGTTGAGGTGCTCGAGCAGGGCGGCCTGCATCTCGATCGCCGATCCCGGTTCATCGGGGTGGACGACCTTGAGGACGGCGATGGGGATTCCCTGCTGGTGGACGGCGAAGTTCAGGTCGCGCTCACCCTCGAGGGCCGTGAGCTCCGCGTCGATGCCCCACCCCTGGGCGAGCGCCCGGACTGCGTCCTCGAGGGGGAGTTGCGGACGGTCGAGGGCAGGTCCTGCGCTCATTCGGGAAGGTCGACGATCGTCCCGGTGGCGACGATGCGGCCTTCGCCGCGGAGGACCGGTGCCCTGCCCCCGCGCGCCATGTCAGCGAAGAGGTCGACGCCACATCGGGTGTGCAAGGCGAGGCCCGAGTGCGCGAGCGTCCAGGCGTTGAGCAGGGCGACGGTCGCGACCGTTCCTGTTCCGCAGGCGAGGGTCTCCGCTTCCACCCCGCGCTCGTACGTCCGCATCGCCCATCCGTCGGCCCTTCGGGCGACGAAGTTCACGTTGGCGCCCTGCGGAAGGCTGGGGTCGTGTCGCAGGGCGCGTCCCCGCCGTTCGACGTCGACGGCCTCGAGGTCGTCGACGAGCACGACGAGGTGGGGGACACCTACACGTGCGAAGCCGATCCGCTGCTCGCCCGGCTCGCGCGCGAGCGCCGCGTCTGCCTGGAGGTCGGTGACCGGCGTCATGTCGATCTCCGGGGTGCCCTCGGTGAGGCGCGCGGTGACCGGTCCCGAGGGGGTGCGGAAGCGAAAGGGTCCAGGGGCGACCATGCCAAGGGTGGTGGCGAGGCGCGCGCTGCAGAGCGCCGCGTTGCCGCACATCTCGGCCAGGGAGCCGTCGCGATTGTAGTAGCGCATCCCGAAATCGAACTCGGGGTCCGCATCCAGCAGGACGATGCCATCGGCACCGATCCCGCGACGCCGGTCGCACAGGGCCGCGATGTGGCCGGGCGTGGCCAGGTCGTCGTGGCGATGGTCCCGGTTGTCGAAGAAGACAAAGTCGTTGCCCGACCCCGTCATCTTGAAGAACTGCCGGCCGGCGAGGGGCTGGGGGCCCCCCCCCGATTGAAAAATCGCGGCAGTCGCACGTTCCGGCGTCATCATTTTCACGCGCCTGGTCGCCGAATCACGGCGAATGCGGGAGGGCCCGGCCCTCGGTGGCCGCGCGCGACAGCCGACCCGTCATGCCCCACCAGCGCAAGCGCCACACCATCCAGATCGCCTCGCGGACGATCTTCTTCGACATCTTGCTCTCGCCTTCCGTGCGATCCACGAAGACGATGGGGATCTCGACGATGCGGAAGCCGAGCTGCCAGGCCCGGTAGCTCATCTCGATCTGGAACGCATAGCCATTGGATCGCACGTCATCGAGGTCAATGGCCTCCAGGACGCGCCGCCGAAAGCACTTGAAGCCCCCGGTGGCGTCGTACAGCGCCAGCCCGGTGACAAACCGGGCGTAGATGTTCGCGCCATAACTCAGGATCAACCGCGCCATGGGCCAGTTGACCACCGTGACCTTCCCTTCCCGGTACCGTGAGCCGAGGACGAGGTCGGCCTCGGCGATCGAGGCGAGGAACTGCGGCAGGTGGGACGGGTCATGGGAGAAGTCCGCGTCCATCTCGAACACGAACTCGTAGTCGCGGGCGAGGGCCCACTTGAAGCCCGCGACGTACGCCGTCCCGAGTCCCATCTTGCGTGGGCGGCTGAGCAGGTGGACGCGGGAATCCCCCGCGCTCCGTTCGGCGACGAGGGTCCCCGTCCCGTCCGGGGAGCCATCGTCAACGACGAGGACCTCGAGGCGCCGATCCTGGCTGAGCACGGCGTCGATGAGGCGGATGATGTTGTCCCGCTCGTTGTAGGTCGGGACGATGACCAGGGCCTTCTCGCTCACGCGGTCGTCACCTCCGGGCGCCGGCGCCAGCCGACGACCCACCAGGCGAGGGAGCAGGCGATGGCGAGCCAGGTGACGAGGCGGCCGGTCGCGTAGGGAGCGTTCACGAACTCCAACTCGATCTTGCGTGCGCCGGCCGGCAGGGCGATGCCGACGAGGGAGACATTGGCGCGATGCACGGCAACCGCCTGGCCGTCGACGCGTGCCTGCCAGCCGGGGTAATAGTTCTCCGAGACCACGAGCGCGGACCCGGCGGGGGCTGGCGCGTCCAGCTCAATGGTCGCTTGCCCGGGTGCCCACGCGGTCGTCCGGGCGGCGACGCGACTGGGTGGCGGCACCGCGCGCAACTCGGCGGCGTCCACCCGGGCGCTCGTGTCGAAGATGGCCACGGTCTGCACATCAAAGCCGGGATTGAGCACCGTCTGCGCGGCTTGTTGCTCGTCGGCCTTCAGCAAGGCCGTCGTCGTCCAGGCATACGATGTCTGCACCGGCACCTGGTGCACCCAGACCTTGCGCCCGTGCACGTTCGTGGCGGGACCGAACACCGTGCGGGCACTGTCGATGGGCAGCGTGGGCTCATCGGTCAGGAAGTACCGCGTGTTGGCGAGCCGCCAGAAGTTCGGGTTGCCCAGCTGCGCATAGTCCGAGCCGAGCAGCAGGTCGTACTTGCCGATGTGATTGCCGTGATACCCCATGGCGACGGCCACACGGTGCGTCATCAGGCCGTCGTAGTTCAGCGCCTGCAGGTATTGGTCGTGCTCCGTGCCCTGGCGCGGCGGCAGGGGGATGACGCGAAACGGGCCGGGTTGCTTCTGGAGCCAAGCGATGGCGTCATCGGTCGCGAAGGTCGCCGCCGCCGGTGGCATGAACATGAAGTAGCGCCGGAGGATGCTCCAAAGGTCCACAGCGACGATGCCGATCAGCAGGGCCCCGGCGAGGTCGCGGGAGAGTCGCTTGCCCGCCACGAGCACGACTGCCACGACCATCAGCGCCGCGAAGGCGAGCATCCGGATCGCGCCGGCCTGCAGCGCCGGCTCATTGGCGATCACGCCCTGTGCCGCCTCCGGCGCGGCCAGGGAGAGGCCGGTGTTCGTCAGCCCGCCCGAGATCGCAAACAGCCCGAGGAGTGCCACGGTGCCGCCGGCCCCCCACAGGGCTGGCCGAGGGAGCGATCCCCGCAACACGCGTTCGGCGCCAAACGCTGCGAGGCAGGCCAGGGTGAAGTTGACGATGAACAGCATCGTACTCGGCGCCCGGAAGAACTTGGTGCCGGGGACGATGGCATAGACCAGCTGGTAGAAGGGTGTGTTCCCCCCCAGGGCCCAGAGCAATGAGACCACGAAGGACCCCGCGAAGAACCACCGCCAGCGGCGCAGCGGACCCTGCGCCCAGTTGCCGAACGCCATCGCCGCCAGCAGGAGCACCGCAATCCCGATGTACTCCGAGTGCAGGTGAATCCGGTTGCGACCCCAGTAGGCGTCGAGCATGCCGGTGAACTCCGGCAAGGCGAAGTTGATGAGTTCTTCCGGTGGCAGCGAGAACGAGACGGCGTGCTCCCACCCGAGTCCGCCGTTCCGTGGGGACCACGGGGTATACGTCACCACCGGCCAGAACTGGATGGCGCCGATGAGCATCCCGATGGCGATCGCGGTCAGCGCGAGCCCCAGGCGCCCGGGATGGCGCGTCCCGGGAAGGTCCTCGGGGCCCGTCCCCCAGCCACGCCACAGGAACAAGGCGCACGCGCCGCACAGCAGCAGCATGTACTGCAACAACTGCGGATGCGGCGAGAGCACGGCCAGGCCGACGACCAACGCGAGCGGGCCCCATGCCCACCCCCGGTGATCGCGAATGCCACGCACCAGGAGCCACAGCGCCAGCGGCAACAAGGCCGCGACGAAGATCTTGCCGTCGTGACCGGGCGACACCAGACCGGCAATGTTCCCGGACATCTGGTACGCCACCCCGCCCAGCATCGCCGAGTGGAAGGAGAGGCGCAGGGTCCGGAGCAGCAGGTACGTGAAGATGCCCGCCAGGAACAGGTGGATCACGAGGCCCCACGTCATCCCGGGGCCCGTCCCGAGCAGCAGCCGCAGCAACGCGGTCGGGTAGAAGGTGTCGCCGTGCATGGCGTCGACGAACGGCATCCCACCAAAGAGCCAGGGATTCCACTGCGGAATGGCGCCGTGCTCGGCGAAATACTGCCGCGCGAAATCGCGGAACGCATACCCGGCCTTGTACTGGTCGGAACGGGCGTTGAGCAATAGCTGGCCGGTGAGGGCCGGCCAGGCCAGGATCATCGTGGCGAGCAGGTGCACGCCAACCGCGATCCAACCCGCGTGTCGAGGTGCCGTGGAAGGCCCGGATGTACCAACTTCAGCTGCGGGCTTGGTCATGTCTGGCGTTGAAGGGGCACCGTTCGGAGGCTGCATCTGGTTCCGGGGGCGCAATTTAGCCCGGCACCGGCGATAGGGCGACGCACCGACTGTTGGTACCGCCAAACCCCGTGACGGTGCCCTACCCTCCCCGCACCTGCCGGTAAATGGCGGCGTACCTGGCAGACACGGCCGCTGGGGAGAAGCGATCCAGCATCCGGACGCGACCCTGGTGTCCCATGGCGGCGCCTGCCGCGCCCGTCGCCACCGTGTCGATGGCCGCGGCAAGGCCCTCGACCGAACCCGGGGAGACCAGGAGGCCGGTGGTGTCCGGCTCCACGATGTCGACGATCCCTCCTGAGGCGTAGGCGATGACCGGCGTCTCACAGAGCAGCGACTCCACCGCAACGAGTCCGAGCCCCTCGTCCAGCCCAGGCATCACCGTGGCGATGGCTCGCTGATAGTGCGGGACGACCTGGGGCTGCGGCAGCGCCCCATGCCACCGGATGCGCGACGCCACGCCCAGCGCCTGCGCCCGGGCTTCCAGGGAAAGACGGTCCGGGCCATCGCCGATGACATCGAGTCCAACTGCGCTCTGCGTCTGCGCCATGGCCTCGATGAGGTCGGCAATCCCCTTCTGCCGATTGAGTCGCCCCACGAACAGGAGGCGCTCGCGCGTGACGGCCGCGGGGGCAAACAGCTCGGTGGCCACGGGCATAGGCTCAACGAGCGGGTCCACCGTCGGGGCCATCTGGCGCACCTGTGAGGCGAGCCAGGTCGACACGGTGGTGACCGCCGCCGATCGGCGGAGGACCTGCCGCAGCAGCGGGTGCGCGGCGCGTGCCCCCACGGCAAGGCGCACATCGGACCCGTGCATGGTGGTGACCATGGGGACGCCATACCAACGCGCCGGGAGGAGGCCCGTCAGGCCTCCCGGAAACCACCAATGGGCATGGACCACGTGCGGCGCCCATCCGTGGATCTCACGGCCGGCCGCGCCGGTGCCGGAGAGGAGATAGCCCAACATGGCGAGCTTCCCGGCCATGGAGCCACGGACTTCGGCGGCCATGTTTCCGGTGTAGGCCAACGTCTCCCGGTCGCGAGGCGCGTACCGGAACCGGCGCGTCGGGATGCCGCCGACCTCCTCGAACAGCGCCAACCCGGGGGCCGAGGGGGCCACCACGCGCACGTCGACCCCGTGTTCCCCGAGGGCCCGGGCGAGGTGGAGGAGAAAGGAGCCCGCGGCGTCGCCCGGGGTGCGAGGGAACGAATGCGCGAGGAAGAGGACGCGCAGCGACGACACGTCAGGCGGGCGGGTCGTGCAACTCGTCGGTCACCCGACGCAACTCGCGCACCTGCGCGCGCAGGCCGGCCACCTGTTCGCCCAGCAGCCCGGCGACAAAGAAGATCGACCCGAGGATGAGCGTCGTCTGGATCACCGTCCACACGGAGCGCGTGCCCACGCCAAGGAAGGCCAGCCGGCCGAGTGCCACGAGCCCGGCGACCACGCCCGTGGCGAACAGCGCCGCGCCCATCATCCCGAACAGGAGCAGCGGCTTCTGCGAGAAGCGCAGCTCGAACCAGACGCTCAGCATGTCCAGCACGCCGACGGGGATGCGGCTGATCCCAAACTTCGACTTGCCGGCGTGGCGTGGATACAGGGGCACCGGGATCTCGGCCACGGAGAATCCCTGCGATGCGGCGATGACGATCATGTAGCGGTGCCAGTCCGGGCGGATCGGCAGCTGCTCCATGATCTCCCGTCGGTACGCCTTCACGCTGTTGAGGTCCTTGACCCGCACGTCAAACAGGGCGCGACTCAGGAAGTTGTAGATCCGCGAGACGAAGGCCTTCTCGTACTTCCCCTGCTTGAAGCCGGTGACCATGTCGGCTTCGTTGGCGAGGATCGGCTGCACCAGCCGCGGGATGTCCTCCGGCTTGAACTGCAGGTCGGCCGGGTAGAACACGAGGATGCTGCCGCGCGCATTGAGGAATCCCGTGCGCAGCGCATCGGCGATGCCGCGGCGGCTGCGATGGCGCACGCCACGCAGGAAGGGATA
>JAEUJL010000805.1 GCA_016794835.1 Gemmatimonadota bacterium
TCAACCACCACGAACTCCGCCTTCTCCAACGCCGCGCGGATCCTGGCACGTTCGTCGGCATCGGCCACGGCCACGAGGGCCCTGGGAAGCGCGGCCGCCGCCGGGGTCGGCAGCATGTCGAGCGCGAGTTCGAACGCGCCGCCACTGAGGGTGCTCGCTGCCACCGCCGGCTGCACACCACTCGGCCGCTGGGACGCCACGGCGGGCTGGCTCAGCGGCGTCCTGGTCGCGGGTCGCTTGGGCTTGACCACATCCCTCAAGACCGGCACCTCGACCACGCGCGCCAGCTCCTGGAGGTCCGTGTTGCCCTCGAGGACATGCTCGATGCCGGAGTCCCAGAGGCTCGCCATCCCGCCTTCCCGAGCCGCCTCGACGATCCGTTCGGCGGTCTCCCCCGAGGAAATTCGCCGCTCCACGTCCGCCGTCGCGACCAGCACCTCCATCAGCGCCAGGCGACCTCGATACCCGGTGCCCCCGCATTCCGCGCATCCCCTGGCCGCGAAGGTGAGGGCACCCGAGGGAATCCAGCGGCTGAATTTCTTGGGAACGTCTTCGGCCAGAGGCTCCCGGCACGCCTGGCAGAGTCGGCGCACCAGTCGCTGGGCGACCACGCCCTTGAGCGCCGCGCCGATCTTGTAGCTCTCGATCCCGATATCGAGCAGGCGAGCGACCGAGCTGGCCGCGTCGATGGTGTGCAGGGTGGAGAGCACCAGGTGGCCCGTCAGCGAGGCCTGGATCGCGATCCCGGCCGTTTCCCGGTCCCGGATCTCACCGACGAGGACGACGTCCGGGTCCTGACGCAGGATCGAGCGCAGCGCGGCCGCGAAGCTGAGCCCCGCCTTCTCGTTCACCTGCACCTGCACGATCCCGTTCAGCTTGTACTCGACCGGGTCCTCGACCGTGACGATGTTCACGCCGCGCTCCTGGATCGTGCGCAGGGCGGAGTAGAGCGTCGTCGTCTTTCCCGACCCCGTGGGGCCGGTGACCAGGATGATTCCTTCCCGCAGGTTGATCAGCTGTTCGACCCGCTCGAGATCGGTCGACCGGATGCCAAGCATCTTCAGGTCGAGCACCGTCGAGTTCGAGTCGAGGATGCGGATGACGACCTTCTCCCCCGTCGACGCCGGCAGGGTGGAGACGCGAAGGTCGATCCGTCGGCCGTCGATCGCGACCCGTGCCCGGCCATCCTGCGGGCGCAATCGATCGGCGATATCCAGGCCGGACATGATCTTGATCCGGGAGACCAGCGGGATGCCGGCCGCGCGCGGGATCTTCATCGCGGGGCGCAGGACCCCATCGATGCGGTACGTCACCTGCACGCCGCTTTCCTGGGCCTCGAGATGGATGTCGCTCGCGCGCAGCGAGATGCCCTCGGCGATGATGTGGTCGACCAGCCGGATGATCGGGCGCGCCGACGCCTTCTCCGCCCCCAGCTCAAAGCTGCTGTCGTCCGCGACCTCATCCACGATCGTCTCGAGCGCATCCCCCGTCATGCTCGAATCGAGGATCGCGTTGATCGCCTCCTCCGGCCGGTACAACGCGTCCAGCTGTGCGGCGATGTCCGGGGGCGAGGCCAGGAGGAACCGCACCTGCTTGCCCGTCGCGAAGCCGAGCGCGCGCTCGCAGTCGAAGTCGTTGGGGTTGGCGATCGCCACCTCGAGTGCGGCGTCGCTGAGCGACAGCGGGACGACCTGGTACTTGCGGGCCAGGGCCTCACTGACCGCGGCACGGGCCGCGGGGCTCGAGGTCGCAAGGTCGGCCAGCCCCATCCGGAATCGCGCCGACAATTCCGCGAGGATCGCCGCGTCAGTCGTGAAGCCTGCCGAGACCGCGGCGCTCCAGTACGACTCGTCGCCCGAACGCACGCGCTCCAGCTGGGAAGCCTCCATCAGCTTCGCCAGCGTCGGTATGAGCCACTCGTCGCGCGTTGTCGTGACGGCCATGTATCCCGGAAGGCACCACAGTAAGCCAGCACGCCGCGTTTTCGCCGCGGCATCCGTCCCCCATGGATTATCGACCGGTCTCCGGCGACCGTGAGTGGCCGAATTTCACAAGATGGGCCAGAAATCGCGGCTGACATCCACCGCGATGCGCCATCGCCCGTCCCGAAGTCCCCGCGCCACGTCCACCCGCACCATCTGGAGGAATGGCTCGACCCCCAGTCCAACCAGGGGGGAGCCCGTCCAGGACTCCCCCGCTCGCGCCGCCACCACCCCCGCGTATGGCGCCCAGGTGGCGGTGGCAGGGATCCTCCCCCATCGACCGAGGGGAATTGGGACAAATGGTCCGAGCCGACGGAGCTCGAGGCGCGCCTGACCGAGTCCCTTCGCCCGGAACTGGTGAAAGCCATACCCTGGTGCTGTCACCGGGCCCCCCGCGTAGAGCAGCTCCTGGGCGGGCACCGAATCGGAGCCGAAGACGCCGCCGCCGGCCAGGCGCAGCCGAACGTCCGCGAGCGGGGTGACCCGGGTCCCCTCGACGCTGGCCCAGATCCGTCCCGTGGACAGGGAAACGCCGTCCCCCTCCCTTCGCGAGATCCGCGCGTCGGCCCGAAGACGGAGATCACTCAAGCCACCCGCGGGTCCGCCAGGACGCTCAATCCGTGCGCCAAGCCGCTGGCCCTTTCCCTCGAACACGGCGAGTGTTGACCCATAGGTGCCTCGGGCCGGCGAGGCGTGAACCTCGAGCGTCTCATGGTCGTCGATCGCGCCTTCAACGGCCCAACGCCATCGATCCCTCGTGCGGCCGCTCAGCGTGAGCGTGGCCCCCGTGGCGCGGTACGGCTGTGCGAGATCGGCCCCCCACTCCTGCGCCGCGAGCGAGTTCCGCACGCGGGAGACCTCTGCCTCATCGCCCGCGTCGCGGAAGTCCCGGCCGACGGCCAGCTGGATCGCGAGCCCGTCCGCACGTTGCCAGCCCAGGGTGACCGCGCCCTTCACTTCGCGATCGGCCGTCCCGAGGCGCGCGCGCAGCCCGAGGTCCACGCCATGTCCCAGGTGGCGACGCACCCCGGCTCCCACGGCGATCCCTTCCACCCGGTTGACCTGCAGCAGGTCGGAAATCCCCCGAGCCGACGGGAGGGTCTGGCGCGCCCGCGCCAGCGCCTGCGCGCG
>JAEUJL010000832.1 GCA_016794835.1 Gemmatimonadota bacterium
GGATCAGCGCGGAGCAGTTCCAGCAGCTGGCCACCAACGCCAAGCTGGGCTGCCCGATTTCCAAGGCGTTGGCCGCCGTGCCGATTACGCTGCAGGCCACCCTGGGCTGATCCGGCGCTCGTCGCTGTCGCCGTCACCTGCCCGCGTCCCGCGTCCCGGGACGCGGGACGCCTAACGCGGCACGGCCGGCACGCGCGTCGCCACAATACCGCGCACACGACCCGCATCGATCGCAAAACTCGTGACGCGGCCCCGTGCGTCGCGCGCAAAGGTGATGCTCAGCCCGCGTGGCACGCCGAACGTATCCTCCCCGGACCGGGGAAGTCGCTCGTTCGCACCCTGACCAATCCGCAAGGTGACTCCGCCGGTATCTGCCTCCACCTGGTAGGTCGCGTCCACCTCGGCGGCGTAGAACGTGCCGACATAGGCGGTGGCTTGCGCCGCGGTCAGGGGTGGTGGCGCGGGGAGCGTGGGGCGCGGTGCCGCTGAGGCGAGGGCTGGCGCGGCGGCGGCCGCGGTGGCCGGCCCCATGCGATCACGAAGCACGATCGCCGCGACCGCATCGGCGAGGGCGCTGGGGTTGATGGTGCCGAGGTTGCACAAGGTGGCCACCGAGGTCTTCGCTTCCGGGAAGCGGAGCAACTCGGCGCGATAGCCGGCCCACGAGCCGCCATGCCGCACGCGTCGCAATCCGCGATGTTCGTCGACAAAGAGGCCGAGGGCGTAGGCGATGGTGGAGTCATTGGTGAGCTTGCCCCGCGTGTGCAGCTCACGCAACAAGGCCTCGCCGCCCACGGTGGGCGAGTAGAAGTTGCGGTCCCACTTGATCAGGTCCTCCACGCTGGTCTGCACGGCGCCATCCCCGGTCTGCTCGAAGAGCGACATGTCGATGGCAAAGCCGCTCCCCTGCGGCGCGTAGCCGGTGGCCCGCTGCGGCACGATCATGCGGTGTTCATCATGGAAGTGCGTGTCGTGCATGCCGAGCGGCATGAAGATCCGTTCGTGCGCAAACTGGCGCAGCGTCTTGCCACTCACGCGCTTGACGATCTGCGAGAGCAGGAAGAAGCCGGAGTTGGAGTAGAGGAACTCGCTCCCCGGTTCGAAGTTGAGCGCCTTCTGCCGGACGATGAGGTCGAGCGCATCCTGGTCGCCCGTCACGCCATCGAAGTCGGTCCCGTGCAAGCGCATCAGGGTGAGGTAGTCCCGCAAGCCACTGGTGTGGTTGAGCATGTGGCGGATGGTGAGCGGCCGCTGGTACGCGGGCAGCTCGGGGATGTACTTCCGCACCTCGTCGTCGATGTGGAGCTTGCCGTCCAGCTGCAGCAGGACAACCGCGGCCGCGGCGAACTGCTTGGAGGTGGAGCCGATGTCGAACACGGTGCGCGGCGAGATCGCGATCCCATGCTCGAGATTCGCCATCCCGTAGCCGCGCGCGTAGGCGATCTCCCCATTCTGGTAGATGCCGAGGGCGCACCCGGGCGAGTTGGTGCGATCCCAGGCCGTGAAGACGGAGTCGATCCGCCGGGCGTCAGCCGTGGCAATGGATTGGCCGGCCGCGGGCGTGACCAGCAGCGTGAGCGCGAGTGTTGAGGTGAGGAATCGCATGGATGGGCAGGAGGAAAGACGGCGCGGCGCCTATGTCGCACCGAACAGCACAGCGACCTTCGCGAGGTCGATGTTGCCGCCGCACACGATCGGGACCACGCGGGCCCCGTGAGGGACCAGCGGATGTGGGGTGAGCAGTGGGGCCACGGCGGCGCCGGCCGATGGCTCCACAAAGAGCTTGCAGCGCTCCATGAGGGCGCGCATGCCGTCCAGGATCTGCGCTTCACTCACGGTGATGACGTCATCCACGAGCGCGCGGACGTGGGCAAACGCATTGGCACCCGTGAACGGGGGCGCCAGTCCATCGGCAATCGTCTGGTTGACCTGGAGGCGTTGCGGGCTCCCCGCCGCGAGGGAGAGTGACATCACGGCCGAACCCTCGGGCTCGATCCCGATGACGCGCGCCGAGGGGCGGAGCGCCTTCACCGCGGCCGCGACTCCGGAGAGCAACCCGCCACCGCCGCATCCCACCAGGACCACGTCCACGTCCGGGACATCCTCGACGATCTCGAGCCCCACCGTTCCCTGACCGGCGATCACGCGCGGGTCGTCGAACGGGTGGATGAGCGTGCGTCCCTCGCGTTCCATGATGCCGCGTGCGGTGGCGAGGAGGTCGTCCGCCGTCTGGACCACCGTCCCGCCGTAGCCGCGCGTTGCCTCGACCTTGCTGGCCATGGCGGTGGC
>JAEUJL010000886.1 GCA_016794835.1 Gemmatimonadota bacterium
AGCTCAATGGTCAGGCGATGGAGGTGATCGGTATCGCCCCGCCGGGATTCCGTGGCACGGTCCCGATGCTGGAGCCTGCGCTGTACGTGCCCCTGATGCAGATGGAAGTGCTCGACGCCGACCGGGCGGGATCGCTCGACAGCCGCGGGCGCAACTTCCTCAACGTGGTGGCACGCTTGCGGCCAGGCGTCACTAGGGAACAGGCGGCGGCGCGGCTCGAGGCCGTCAACACCGAGCTCGCGGTGGCGTGGCCGGGGGCCTACAGCAAGAGCGGCACCCGCATCATTCCGCTGGCGGACATCGGGACCCATCCGTCGATGCGGACCGCGCAGCTGGGGATCTCCGGCGCCCTCATGGGCGTGGTCTTCCTGCTCCTCCTGCTGGCCTGCGTGAACGTCGCCAGCCTCTTCCTCGCGCGGGCTCGCGACCGGGCACGCGAGATGGCGGTGCGGCGCGCGATTGGTGCGAGCCGCTGGCACCTCGTACGACAGCTGATGATCGAGAGCCTGCTGCTCGCCGCCGTGGCGGGTGCGGCGGGGCTTCTCGTCGCGGCGGGCGGAGTTGCGGTGGCCAATGCGATCGAGATTCCGGTTGGCGACCTGGGGGTCCGGCCGGACATCGCGCTGAGCGGGCGGGTGATCGCCTTCACGATGAGCGTGTCGCTGGTCGCCGGGGTGGTGGTCGGGATGCTGCCGGCCCTGCAGGCGACGCGCCCATCGCTCATTCCGGGGCTCAAGGGAGAACTGCAGTCGGGACGCAATCGTTCGCGCATGCGCGATGCCCTGATCCTCGCCCAGGTGGCGCTCTCGATCGTCCTGTTGACCTGCGCGGGAATGTTTGTCTCCAACGTGCAGCGAGCGACGACGGTGGCGGTGGGTTTCGAGCCTGCCGCGGCCGCGACGGCGACGCTCTCACCTGCGCTGCAGGGATATGACCGCCAGCGCGCCGAGCAGTTCTACCGCGTCCTGCAGGAGCGCGTGCGGAGCCTGAACGGGGTGGAGGAGGTCGGGTTCGTGGACGTCCTGCCCCTCGGGATCGGGACCTCGGACACCCGCGTGGAAATCCCGGGCTACACGCCGGCAGAAGGCGAGGGGATGAACATCCTGCACGCGAGCGTGACCCCAGGGTACTTCCGGGCGATGGGGATCCGCCTCGTTGCCGGGCGTGAGGTCACCGTCCAGGACGACAGCACGTCCGTGCCGGTGGTGGTCGTGAACCAGCGGTTCGCCGAACGCTTCTGGCCTGGGCAGGATCCCCTTGGGCGCACCGTCCGACGCGGGACGCGCGATTTCTCGGTCGTCGGGGTGGTGGCGACCGGGAAGTATCGGTCGCTCGGTGAGGAGCCGACCGAATACATGTACTTCTCCCACGCCCAGGCCTGGTCCTCCATGATGCGCGTGGTCGTGCGACACCGCGGTGCCGACGTGGCGACCCTGGCCAACATCCGGGCCGAGGTGCGGGCGCTGGACCCGCAGATGCCCGTGACCGGGTTGCGGACGATGACCTCGCACATGGGGACGTCGTTGCTGCCCGCACGGATCGCCGGCGGGGCGCTGGGCTTCTTTGGGGTCATTGGGCTGTTGTTGGCGGCGATCGGGATCTACGGGGTCATGACGCAGGCGGTCGGGCAGCGGACGCGCGAGATCGGGATCCGCATGGCCCTGGGATCCACGGAGGGTCGCGTCACGCGCCTGGTGTTCGGCCAGGGGATGCGCTTCGTCGGACTGGGATGTGTGCTGGGGATCCTCGGCGCAGGCGGCGCCTTTGTCCTGATGCGCGGGATCCTCTACGGGGTGGGCTCGCTGACGGTCGCTTCGTTCGTGTTGTCCCCGCTGGTGCTCGCGGCGGTGGCCGCGGTGGCGACCCTGCTCCCCGTGCGCCGGACCGTGCGTGGGAGCACGCTGGCGGCCATTCGCCAGGACTGACGGACACAGACCAGGGAGCGGGCCGGGCGGGGTACTCAAACCAGTGGGGGCCGCGGCTTGTCTCATTCGGGATCACCCCATCCCATCCCGATGCTCCTGGCTCGTATCACGCTTTCGGCGTTGCTCGTGCTCCCCCTGTTCACCGCGGCGCAGGCGCCCGCCTTTCTCGATGCGGTCACACGGTACCGCCTGCCCAACGGATTGACCGTGGTGCTTGCTCCCGACTCCATGGCGGTCCACACGAGCGTGGAGTTGTGGGTACCCGCCGGGACGCGGCACGACCCCGTGGGGCAGCGGGGGACGGCCCACCTGCTGGAGCACATCTCCGCCGCGCTGGCGGCAAGCATCGACACGGCGGGACGACGGCGGGCCGCGCCGCGCTTTGCCAACTCCAACGCGCAAGTGCGCCGCGACCATGCGCGCTATTTTCTCCTGGTCGACCCCTCCGCGCTCGACGCGGCCCTCGCGACCCACGCCGCCCGGCTCGCGCTCGATCCCGCGGCGATCACCGATTCGGTCGTTCGTGCCAATGCGGACATCGTGGTCAACGAGGGCCGGACCGGCACGTCGGATCCGACCACCGCAGGAATCCAGCCGTATTGGCGGCTGCAGCAAGGCGCCTACGGCACGGATCATCCCTATGGACTCGTCGGTGAGTCGGAGGGGTCGGTGCGCAGCATCACGGCTGCGGACCTGCAACGGTTCACCAGGGAACGGGCGAGCGTGCGGGACGCCGTGCTCCTGGTGA
>JAEUJL010000889.1 GCA_016794835.1 Gemmatimonadota bacterium
CGCCAAGGACGTCTACATCGAGGCGATGATCGAGAGCGCCCTCCGCTCGGCGCAGCTCGCCGAGGAAACGGGGCTCCGCCATGACCAGATCATCCTCTCGGCCAAGGTGTCGCAGGTGCAGGACCTGGTGGAGGTGTACCGTCGGTTGGCGAAGCGTTGCATTTATCCGCTCCACCTGGGGCTCACGGAAGCCGGGTTGGGGAGCAAGGGGATCATCGCCAGCACGGCGGGACTGTCGATCCTGCTGGCCGAGGGGATCGGGGACACGATCCGTGTGTCGCTGACCCCGCGCCCCGGAGGCGATCGCACGGAAGAGGTCTTTGTCGCGCAGCAGGTGCTGCAGTCGTTAGGCCTGCGTTCGTTCGCGCCACAGGTGACGGCGTGCCCCGGGTGCGGGCGCACGACCTCCACCTTCTTCCAGAAGATGGCCGAGGACATCCAGCAGTACCTGCGGGAGCAGATGCCCGTGTGGCGCGCTCGCTATCCCGGTGTGGAGGAGCTCAAGGTGGCGGTGATGGGGTGTGTCGTGAACGGGCCCGGGGAATCCAAGCACGCGAACATCGGGATCTCGCTGCCGGGGACGTTCGAGGAGCCCAAGGCGCCGGTGTATGTGGATGGCGCACTGCACACGACGCTCAAGGGCGAGGGGATCGTGCCGGAGTTCTTGGAGATCCTCGAGGGGTACGTCGCACGACGCTACGGATAGGTCGCCAGTCGGGCCACGGCGGCCGGAACGCAACCCAAACGTGGTGTGCGGGGTCGAAGGCGAACCCGACGACAGGAGTCACACGATGCGCGGTCCACGTTCGCTGCTGCTGGTCCTGATCACTGTCGCCTGTGACCGTGGTCCCTCCCGCGAGCCGGCGCAGGCCCAGGTGGAGACCCTGCCCAGCGGCACGCGTGTGGTCACGAGCCCGGTGCCGACCGGGTGGAGCGACACGGCCGGCGCTTGGACCCTGGTGGAGGAACAGCGCTACGGCGGCGCGGATGGCGCGGCCGACGAGCTCGGGGAGCCGCGCAGCATGGCGGTCGACGGCGCCGGTCGCCTGTACGTCTTTGATGCCAAGCCGCCGCGCATCAAGGTCTTCAACCGCGACGGCACCCTGCTGCGGACCATTGGTCGTGATGGCGCCGGTCCCGGCGAGTTCCGCATGGCGTTCATCGCGGCCCGCGGGGGATCGCTGGTCGTCCATGACCCGATCATCGCCCGGACCAGCGTCTTCGACACCTCCGGCACCTACCAGCGTGGGTGGACGACCTTCTGCTGCTACTGGTCCGACATTGCGATCGACACCGCGCAGCGCATCACCGTGCCGGCGTGGATTCCGGACAGCGTCCCCGGGCCGGGACGTGGGACCCCGTATGTGCGCTACACGATGAGCGGCACGACGGTCGACACCTTCTGGGTGCTGCGACGCTCGGAAGAGCGCAGCTGGATGTTCAGCTCGAAGGGCGCCGATGGCAAGCAACGGATGAGCATGTCCATGCGCATTCCGTGGTCGCCGGCCGTCGAGCACACGCTGCATCCCTTTGGCGGTGTCGTCCGCGGGTACACCGGGGAGTATCGCCTGGTGTACGCCCCACACGGGGTCGACTCCGCGCTCGTCATGGTGCGCCCGTGGACGCCGGTCCCCATCACCACCGAGGCGCGCCGGGCGCGCCAGGAATCCCTGATCAAGTCGGCGGCGCAAAATGTCGGGGAAGACGCCGCGCGTGCCGTGGCGCAACTCGACGACATTCCGTCCACGGAGCCGGCCTTCTCGCGGATCTACACCGACGAAGCAGGGCACACCTGGGTGCGACAGCTGGGAGCCAACGATTCCACGCGGGCCACGCTCGACGTCTTCGACCCCACGGGGGCCTGGCTCGGCGCGGTGACGATCCCCCATCGCGTCCCCGAATACGGCGGCCTGCTGATCACCAGTGCGGCGGTGTACAGCCAGGTGGAAGACGACGACGGCCGCCCGGTGATCGTGCGGCTCGGCATCCGCCGGCCGGTGTCGCGGTAGGCGGCGCGCCCGGGATGCGCGTCAGGGCACCACGGCCGTTGGGAGGACGCGGAACGTCAGTCGCGATGCCTGCCCGGCCGTGGAGTACACCCGCTGCGTGGCGGACCGGAAGTCGCTGGCTTTCGCCTTGTAGATGTCGGTGAACACCTGCGGGTTGCGATCCACCAGCGGGAACCAGCTCCCCTGGACCTGCACGAGCATCCGATGTCCGCGCCGGAAGGTGTGGAACACATCCGGCATGGTGAAATCGAGCTGGGTCACCTCGCCCGGACGCAGCGGGATGGGCCGGCTGAAGCTCTCCCGGAACTTGGCCCGCATCACATCCCCACGCACCAACTCCTGGAAGCCATCCGGGTGTTCGTCGATGAGCTTCACCACCCAATCGCCATCGGTGCCGGTGCTGGAGACGAACAAGGTCGGGCGCACCGGGCCGGCGATGGTCACGTCCTCCGTGAGCACCTCACCCCGGTAGGCGACCACATCGGGTCGCGTGGCCCCGAAGCGCTGGTCGCGCGCCATGTAGTCGGGGTCCATGTCGATCCCGCCGCTGGCGACGAACGGCGCCGGTTTGGCTGGATCGGTCACCCACTGCGCGAAGGTGCTGTCGCCGCTGTTGGTCGGAGTGTCAAACGAAAGGCGCTGTGATCCCCCGAGGTACAGGGATCGCTCGCTCCCTTCCTGGGGCGGCCACTGGGCGAAGGTGCGCCACTGGTTGCGACCGGTCTCGAAGACCCACGCCTTGGGGTGTGTCCCCTGGCCATCCCCCTTGAGGTGGGCGGCGAAGAACGGCTCGAGCATCTCGCGCTGGTAGGTGTGCGAGGTCGGGCCGCCGAACCGCAGCTCCCCGACCGTTGCCCCCGAATCGCGCGCCCACTGTCCATGGTACCACGGGCCGATCACGATGGCGTGGTCGGTCGACGGGCTCTGTCGCACGAGCGTCTCGTAGACCTTGAGCGCACCGTAGTAGTTGTTGGCATCGTAGAGCCCTCCCACCGTGAGCACAGCCGGCCTGATTCCCTTGAGGTGCGGCAGGATGCTCCGCTGCTGCCAGAAGGCGTCGTAGGTGCCGTGGCGCATCATGTCCGTCCACCCCGGTGAGCGGCGCTTGAAGTACTTCTTCTCGGCGTTGGCGAGCGGGCCCATCTCGAGGAAGAACTTCACGCCGTCGTCGGTGCCGAAGTCGAACGGCTTGCCACAGGACATCGCGGTTCCCTCGCCGCGCATCCCGCACATCGCCATGAAGTTGAACGTGGAGTTCAGGAAGAACGCCCCGTTGTGGTGGGTGTCGTCGCCGAGGAACCAGTCGGTCTGTGGGGCCTGCGGGGAGACGGCCTTGAGCGCCGGGTGGGCATCGATCATCCCGGCGGTGGCAAAGAACCCGCCGTAGGAGATCCCCCACAACCCCACGCGACCGTTGTTGCCCGGGGCGTTCTTCACGAGCCAGTCGATGGTGTCGTAGGTGTCGCTGCTCTCGTCCACGTCGCGCCGCGACCGCTTGACCGGCCGGTGCGGGGTCATGTGCTCGAACCGTCCCTCGGACCGATAGCGGCCCCGCACATCCTGCGTGACGAAGATGTATCCCAACTCGGGAAAGCGAAGCCCCGGGCCCAACGTGCGCGGGAAGGCGCTCTCGCCGTAGGGCGCCGCGCTGTAGGGCGTCCGGGTCAGGAGGATGGGCCAGCGGCCGGTGCCGTCCTTCGGCGTGTAGATCGCCGTGAACAGCTTCACGCCATCGCGCATGGGGATCATCACCTCGCGCTTGGCATAGTGGGTCCGGATGTAACTCGTGTCTGCCGCGACGGCACCGCGTCCCCCCTGCGCCGCCGCCTGGACCGGACCGCACAGCAGGCACGCGATGGCGACACGCGCCAGGTACCGGGCCGATCCGCGCGCGGGACGGGCCACGGCTACAGCCCTTCCAGCTCCTGCACCGCTGCCGCCAGCTCGGCCATGACGGGCGCCGCAAAGCCTGCTGCAGAGAGTTGGTCCAGCACGCGACGGTACCAGCGCAGCGTGGCCTCGCGGCCCACCGCGACGCGGGCCCAGACCGCGTCGGCGTCCACCGTGCGCCGCAGGTCGGCCGCGAGCGACGAGGCGGAGTGCAACGCGTCGGCCGCGCAGACCCACCGCGCGCCCTCCGGGGCGCTCGCCAGGCGGGCGAGGACATCGTCGCGTCGTTCGTCCGGGGAGAGCTCCACGCCATCGTCATCGAGCTTGCGCGCGACGATCGTGATGAGCAGGTCGAGGACGCCGCTGCCGAACTTCCCGCCGAGCCGTTCCTCGAGTTGCTCGCGCGACAACCCGTTGCGCGAGAAATCGTCGACGACCTGGTGCAGGATCCCGGCGATCACCGTCGTGTCGTCCTGGCCGTACCGCGTCAGGATGATCGCGAGGTTCGCTGGCTGCGTGAAGTACGGCGCGCGCAGTCCCTTGCGCACCTGCTGGTCGTGGTGCTTCGCCGCAAAGGCGAGCGCGTGATGGATCCGATCGGAATAACCTGCCACGACGTATCCGGGGTGAGCGGGGTGCAAAGTTACGTCACGGGCCGGGTATTGGGCAGGCGAGCCGGGACGGGGCCATCCCACAACACGATCCCGCGGACGCGGGCGCCCACGTCGATCAACTTCACGACCGTCCGCGACAACGCGGAGAGGCGAGTCACACCGCGCACCACGCACAGGACCACATCGTCGCCCGCACGCCAGCTTATCGCCTGCGCCGTCGGGCTGACCACCACAGTGGCGTCGTGCCGGCGCGCGGCCCGCACGATCTCCCCCCCGGTGGCATGCCCCTCGGCCGGGCCCGGGGGCCGCTCCCGCTGGCCCGCCGGCAGGACATACATCGTGCGGCCCCGCCCGACCGTGTAAGGGATCAGCGACTCCGTCCAGCGCCGTCGGTTTTCCATGACGGCGACCAGGCCCGGGGAGTTGGCGAGCCCGAGCAGGTGCCGGATCGGTTCGCCCCGGAAATCGGTGTCGACCAGGAGGGTGGCGCGCGCGTCGACCGCAAAGGCGGCGGCGAGGTTGGCGCCGACCACTCCGGCCACCAAGGGGTCATCCGCCGCGATCGTCACGACGCCCTCGCGGGGCCACTGCGAGGTGAGGTGCCAGGAGAGGATCCGGATCTCGTCGGCTCCCGGGACCAGCCACGGCGGCGTGGCGCGATCGGCCGCCCGGCGTGTGGGATGCGTGGGCGCGACCGCCAACCGCGTGCTGGTCAACACGCGGAGTGCAGTCACCCGCTCCGCCTCGGCGGCGTCGGCCACCCGCGGGTCGCGCATCTCGTCCACCAGCGCGACGAGTATGGAGACAAACAATGCGAGGATGGCCGCTGCCGCGACGAGCACCCCGGGATGCGAGGGCCACTGGTCGCTCGCGACGAACTGCCCACCGCTCACCAGCGGGACCAGCCGCGGGATCCCGATGAAGGCCGCGGCGAGGAGGAGGAAGGTGAGGGTCCAGAGCCCGACAAACCGCCGCGGTCGATGCCGCACGTTGGCCGCGCGCGCGCCAAGCCAGGCGGCGCGGGAGGGGACGCGCATCCGCCGCGAAACGGACGGGAGTCGGGAGGAGGTGGACATTGGGGCTTGCCCAGAAGACTCCCCGGGACGCGTTCGCGTTGCAAGTCGCCGGAAATGCAAAAGGGGATGCCATCATGGCATCCCCTTCTGGCCTTTCAGTGCATCAAGGCACGGCGCCCGGGTCGAACCCGGGTCACACGCGTTACTTGACGATCAACTCCATCTTCATGCCCATCGCGAGGTGCGGCGTGCAGATGATGCCGTACGTGCCGGCCGGGATGTTCCCCATGGAGACCGTCCAGGTCTCGTTGGCGTTCATCATCATCGGCGACGAG
>JAEUJL010000008.1 GCA_016794835.1 Gemmatimonadota bacterium
GCGACGTACGACAGGTCCATCCAGCCGTCGTAGGCCCACAGCAGCGAGACCAGCGCGGCCCCATAGGCGGTCACCGGCACCACCTCCTGCGGCATCCAGGGGGTGAAGTTCCCCCCGGTCTTCCCCAGTCCCAGGGTGAGCGCCAGCAGGATGATCACCCCCAGGCCCCCGGTCTTCATGATGGTCGTGACGTTGACCACCGCCGAACCCATCTTCACCCCAACCACGTTGAACGTGGCCGTGATCGCAATCGCCACCGCCGCGATGTAGTGCGAATAGTCGCTGTACGGCGCCACCGTCGGGTCGTACCCGAGGAACCGGAGGAAGTACTCGGCGAAGGTGATCGAGATCGCGCCTAACGCGGCGGCGCGCACGACGGTCAGCTGCGCCCAGCCAAACAGGAAGGCGGGCAACCGCCCCCACCCTTCCTTGAGGAACGCGTAGATCCCGCCCGTCCGGGGCACCTCACTGGCCACCTCGGCGAGGGTCAAGGCACCGCACAGCGAGATCAGGCCGCCGACCACCCAGAGGGTCAACAGGGGCGCCGGGCCCGGAATGCGATCGGCAATCCCGGCCGGGCTCCGGAAAATCCCCGACCCGATGGCCGAACCGACCACGACGGCAATGGCACTCCACAGGCCGAGGCGGCGGGGCAGCTCGGTGGGCGACGAAGAGGAAGTTGGCATTCGGGCAATGGTAGCCCGTGCGGATTCCGGCCGTAAGGCAGCCTCCCCGTGACGCGCCGGGCGGCCGGGGTCCTTAGCTTTCCACCCCGATGTCGCCCACACTCTCCTTCGTCGTCTTCTTCCTCGCCGCCGCCCTGGCCGTTGTGGGACAACTCCTCGTGCTTCGCGATGGCCTCGCCGGGCGCACCCCCGCCGCTGGCGCCGGGACCGCGGCCCGGCTG
Source organism: Gemmatimonadota bacterium (assembly GCA_016794835.1). GTDB lineage: Bacteria > Gemmatimonadota > Gemmatimonadetes > Gemmatimonadales > Gemmatimonadaceae > RBC101. The sequence goes on from JAEUJL010000008.1 coordinate 908, forward strand.
CGTGAGGCCCTCTGGATCACCATTCCGGCGATCGCCCTGGCCCTGACGTTGTGGGCCACATGGCGGGCCCTCCCGGCGAGGACCGCCGGGAGCACGGCCGCGACGACCGGACCGGTGGCCACCCTCGAGATCTCCGGGGGCCCGCGATGAACCCATCGTCCCTCTCCACGGCTCCCACGGGGGAAGCGCGCACGGCCCTCCAGGACTTCATCTCGCTCACCAAGCCTCGCATCATCTCGCTGCTGCTGGTGACCACCGTCGCCCCGATGTTCGTCGCGGGGGACCCCACCTGGCAGCAGGTCCTGCTGGTGACCCTCGGCGGGTACCTCATGGCCGGTGGCGCGAACGCGGTGAACATGTACGTCGACCGCGACATCGATGACTCGATGGCCCGAACCCGGACCCGTCCGATCCCGAGTGGCCGGATGGGCGCCCGCGCGGTCCTCGCGTTCGGGGTCGCGATCGCCACCGCGGCGACCTTCCTGCTCGGCCGCTTCGTGAACCCCCTCACCGCGGCGCTCGCGTTGGGTGGCTTTTACTTCTACATCCTGGTCTACACCCGCTGGCTCAAGCGCACCACGCCACAGAACATCGTCATTGGCGGGGCCGCGGGCGCCTTCCCTCCCCTCGTGGGGTGGGCGGCGGTGACCGGACGGCTGGACCTCACCGCGGTGTACCTGTTCCTCATCATCTTCTTCTGGACGCCGCCGCACTTCTGGGCGTTGGCCCTCCTCAAGCAGGTCGACTACGGGCGCGCCGGTGTTCCCATGGCCCCGCTGGTGTGGGGCGAGCGGGAAACGATGGACCAGATGCTCTGGTACACGTTCATCCTCCTCGGCCTCACCCTGCTCCCCGCGACGTTTGGCGCCTTTGGGGTGGTCTACCTCGCCAGCGCGCTCGTCCTCGGGCTGATCCTGCTCTACGGGGTCATCCGCATCCGTCGTGAAACCGTGTGGGCCAAGCCGGCCTGGTGGGTGTACAAGTACTCCCTCCTCTACCTCGCGCTCCTGTTTGCCGCGATGGTGGTGGATCGCTCCCTCACCTGAGTCGCACGATGTCCGGTCCGCTGGCCTTTGACGAACCCGAGTTCCTGACCCTCCGCGTCGGCGGGAGCCCCACGACCGTCGAACGGCTGATGCTCATCGGTCGGCCCCGAAACGGGATCGTCCGTGTGCGACAGTGGACATCCAACTCGTGGAACACCGAGGGCGAGGTCCTGGACGTGGCGGCACCGGCACTGATGGCCGACATCCAGCGGGTCTACGACGCCCGGGAACCGGTGAGCGAGGAGATCTACGGCATCCGACGCTGGCTGCTCGGCTGAGGGCCGAGCCGGCCGCGATGCAATAAAGGCCGGACTGGCCGCGTTGTATCAGGTGGGGCAGCCCCATCCCCACCTTTCTCTCCAGCTTTTCGAAGGGAGCTTCGCCCATGCCTCGCATTCTTTTCCTCGCCGCGCTCCCGTTCGCGCTGCAGGCGCAATCGACCCCGTGGACAGTGCGCACCGATCCGGGGAGTCGCGACACAGTCTCCCATGTCACGATGCCTCCGGGTTGGCACATCACCACAGGCCCTGGAGCGCTCGTCTACGATGCGGCCAACACCGCCACCGGCCGCTACGCACTCTCGCTCGAGGTGCACCTCTTCCCGAAGCCGAGCCGCGAGGGGTACGGGATCTTCCTCGGCGGGCGTGACGTGGAAGGCACGAATGCCTCGTACGTCGCGGTGCTCATGCGGGGCGACGGGGCGCTCCAGGTCGCGCGCGTCACCGGCACACAGCAGCAGGCGTTGCTGGACTGGACCCCTACGACGGCCATCAAGCCGCACCCCGGGACCGACGATACCGCGCTCAACATCCTGACCGTGCGGGTGGACCCGGACTCGCTCCGCATCGATGGCAACGGGAGCCGCGTCGCCGCGATCGCCCGTGGCGACCTGGTGCTCGATGGCACCTTCGGGATTCGGGTGGGCACAGGGATCAACCTGCACGTGACCAACTACGACGTGACGCGGCGACTCGCCCCCACGCCCCGCCGCCGCTAACGCAGCGTCAAAAGCGACCGCAGCCGCAGTTCCCCGGTCCGCACGACGGCCCCGCCACCGGCATCGCGCGGTCCGGGCTCGACACCATCCCCATTCCGCCGGAGATCACGCGGCGAATCGGGACGCGGCGCTCCGGGTGTTCGTCGAGCGGGGCCTCGTTCATCCCCTGGCGAATCTCGAATCGCTCGGGCGCCGAGGCGTCGGTGGGAACGGTCTCGTAGACGTAGGTGGGCATCGCGTCCTCCGGGGTGCCCCCAAAAGCAAAACTCAGCGGGGGCGGCGTTCAAGTAGCCGGAACACGACGACCCCCACCAGAAGCAGGACGGTGCCAAAGGCGGACGTCCGGGGCGCGGCGAGGTAGGCACTCGCCACGCCAACCGCGGAGGCGGCGACAAACAGCGCAGGGAGCACGGGATAGCCCGGCACCCGGTACGGTCGCGCCATGTCGGGGAATCGCCGCCGCAGCGCGAACACGCTGGCCGCGCCAAGCCCAAAGAAGATCCAGTCGGCAAACACGACCCCGCTCAACAGGTCGCCGATGCGCCCACCACTCGCAAACAGGAGGACGAGGCTCCAGGCGCCGAGGAGCGCGATCGCGACATGGGGGGTGCCAAAGCGCGGGTGCACCCGCGCCGCCACCCGGAAGAACGCCCCGTCCGCCGCCAGGGCATACGGGATGCGCGAATTGGCGATGATCGCCACGTTGAGGAAGCCGAGGATCGACAGCATGGCGGACACGGCGATGAAGGTCGCCCCGAAGCCCCCAACCATGCGCTGCATCGCGTCCGCGGCGACCGCCGTGGAGGCCGCGAGGCCGTCGCGCCCCAGGGTGCGCAGGTACACGGCATTCGCCCCCAGGTAGATCGCGACGACGATGGCGATCCCGGCGAGGAGCGCGCGCGGGATCACCCGCTGGGGCTCCTTGATCTCACCGGCCACCATGTTGAGCTGCTGCCACCCGCCAATGGTGAACAGCACCGCCACGAAGGCCGTGGCAAAGCCAGACAGGCGCGACGCGGGCGGCGGCGGGGCCGTCGGCACGCTCGCCGGATCATGCAGGGCGACCCAGGCGACGAGCCCGCCGGCGATCAGCACCGCCAGCGCCACGATCTTGGCCGCGGTCAGGACATTGAGCAGCGTAACCCCGGGTCGCAGCCCCACATAGTTGGTGGCACTCAGCAGGATGATCGTGACGGCCGCGACCCCGAGGCGCCCCCCGAGGGCGTCGAGCGCGACGAAACGCTCGAGGTAGCCGGCGAACCCCATCGCCACGGCGGCGATCGCACCCGACGCCACCAGCAGGACGGTCATCCAGCCATTGAGGAAGGCGGGGAGGCGGCCAAAGGCCTCACGCGTGTAGACGTAGGCACCGCCCGCATCGGGAAGCATCGCCCCCAATTCGGCATAGGTGAGGGCGCCGGCAAAGGCGATGACACCACCCAGCACCCACACCCCAATGATCCACTGCGCATTGGGCAGCGCCCGTGCCACCTCGGCCGGCGTGAAGAAGATCCCGCTGCCGATGATCCCGCCCACCACCATCAGTGCGCCGGTCCCGACTCCGATCTCGCGGCGGAGGGTGGTCGCGGGGGCGCGAGCGGGCGTCATCGCCCTAACATGTGGCGCCCGGTGCGCTGGTGGAAGATGGGCGGTCAGACGACCATCAGGTCGTGCTGGATCTCTCCCGGGGTGATCAACAACTCGCAACCGTTGATATAGCCGTTGACCTCGG
>JAEUJL010000010.1 GCA_016794835.1 Gemmatimonadota bacterium
CCCAGGCGCTTGCCGTCCGTCTTCCGGTACTTGAGGACTCGCATGCTACAACACCTCCGGGGCCAGCGACACGATCTTCATGTACCGCTTGTCGCGCAGCTCGCGCGCCACCGGGCCGAAGATACGCGTGCCCACCGGCTCACCCGCGTCATTGATGATCACGACCGCATTCTCGTCGAAACGGATGTACGTCCCGTCCCGGCGGCGGGTCTCCTTCACTGTCCGGACGACCACGGCCTTCGCCACGGCCGACTTCTTCACCGTCCCGCTCGGCAACGCGTCCTTCACCGCAATCACCACCTTGTCCCCAAGGCCGGCGTAGCGGCGGCGCGTCCCGCCAAGCACGCGGATCACCAGCGCCTTCTTGGCGCCCGAGTTGTCCGCGACGCGAACCATCGATTCCTGCTGGATCATCGGTCCGCCCTCCTATTGCGCGCGAGTGACGATCTCGACCACGCGCCAGCGCTTGTCCTTCGACAGGGGACGCGTCTCCATGATCCGGACCGTGTCCCCGCGCTTTGCCGCGTTTTCCTCATCGTGCGCTTTCACCTTCAACGAACGCGTCACCATCTTCCCGTACACCGGGTGTGGGACGCGCCGGTCCAGGCGCACGACCACTGTCTTCTGCATCTTGTCGCTCACCACCAGCCCCACGCGTACCTTGCGTGCGGCGCGGTCGGCTGGCTGCCCGTTGTTGGTCATCTCGGCCATGTTCGGTGCCCCTTATCGCGTGGCCGCAGCGGCCAGCTGGCGCTCACGCAGAACCGTCTGCATGCGCGCAATGTCCTTGCGGATCGCGCGCAGGCGCAGCGGATCCTCCAGCGGTTCAGTCGCCGCCCGGAACTCCAGGCGGAACTGCTCCTCCTGCATCTCTGCAATGCGGGCGCCGATATCCGCCACGCTCATCTCGCGAATCTCTTCAGCTCGCATCCGTGTGCGCCTCCTCGCGTACCACGAACTTCGTCTTCACGCCCAGCTTGGCCGCCGCCAGCGCCATCGCCTTCTGCGCGATATCCAGTGTCACGCCCTCCAGCTCGAACATCACCCGCCCGGGCCGGACCACCGCCACCCACCCTTCCGGCGATCCCTTGCCCTTTCCCATGCGGGTCTCGGCGGGCTTCTTCGTGATCGGCTTGTCCGGGAAGATGCGGATCCAGACCTTGCCGCCACGCTTGATGTGACGCGTCAACGCGACACGCGCGGCCTCGATCTGCCGGTTGGTCACCCACGCCGGCTCGAGCGCCTGCAACCCGTAGTGGCCGAAGGACACCTCGGCACCACGCGTGGCCAGGCCCTTCGTCCGGCCCTTGAACATCTTGCGGAATTTGACTCGCTTGGGACTCAGCATTGCTCTGTATCGTTATGCGCCGCAGGGACGCTGGCTCTCGTGCTGCCCGGACCGCTCGTGCTGCCCGTGCTTCGCCTTTTGGTGGTGTTCCTTACGATCCCGTGGAGTAGGTCTTCCCCCGACGATCCTCAACGACCTCCCCGCGGAAGATCCACACCTTCACCCCGATCGTCCCGAACGTCGTCTTCGCCGTGGACGTCGCGTAGTCGATGTCGGCGCGCAACGTGTGCAGCGGCACACGCCCCTCGTGGTACCCCTCGACGCGCGCGATTTCCGCGCCGCCCAGGCGACCACCCGCCTTCACCTTGATCCCCAGCGCGCCCATCCGCATCGCGCTCTGCACCGCCCGCTTCATCGCGCGACGGAACGAGATACGCTGCGACAACTGGTTCGCGATGTTGTCCGCCACGAGCTGCGAATCCAGCTCCGGCCGCTTGATCTCCTCGACGTTGACGCCGACTTCCTTGCCCGACAACCGCGCGATTTCCTCACGCAGCTTGTC
>JAEUJL010000017.1 GCA_016794835.1 Gemmatimonadota bacterium
CCAGCTGCCCCCCGCTACTGCGCCTTCGCCGCCCAGGCGGTCGAATCGGCGCGACGACCCCACCGTCCGTAGAGCTCGGACAGCCGGAAGGCGACGCGCTTCGTCACCGCCACCTCCGCCCCCCGCTTGGCCACGAGTTCGCCGTACGCCGCCCGGAGGATCCGCTCGGCCTCCGGGTACTTTCCGGTGAGCATAAGGTGGTATCCCACCACCGACTCGGATGAGGCGATCGCCCAGTGCTCCGGCGGGAGGTACTTCCGGCGGATCTCCAGCGAGCGCCGTAACGCGACCCCCCCCTCCGCGAGGCGACCGAGGGCGTCCAACGCGAGTCCGTGTGACTGCAAGGCCGCCGCCGCGGTTGGGTCGGCCTCGGGCAGGGGGCCGCCGATCTCCGGGATCACCACGCTGGAGGCGGCGAGGGCACCGGCCATGTCCCCGCGCTGATACAGGATCTGCGCCTGGTTCATCATCCCGCGCAGGTAGTTCGGGTGTTTCGGCCCCAGCTGCTTGAGCATCAATCGCGTGGCCTGTCGGATCGCGGTGTCGGCCTCCATGTAACGGCCAAGGTCCACCACCATCGAGGCGTACGACTTGAGCATCTCGGCATACATCACCGACTCCGGACCATGATGTGTGCGCGCCACCTCCAGTCCCTCGCGCACCAGCGACTCCGCCTTCGCGTAGTTCCCGTTGTAGATGGACGAGACCGCGAGGTTGTTGAGGGTGTAGGGCAGGTCGGCGCGGCTCGCTGAGTCGGTGAGGGTGCGTCGAATGGCGACCGCCTCGAGCTTGACCTGCAGCGCTTCGTCGAGGCGCCCCTGGTGCTCGATCATCCGGGCCAGGCCGTCCAGGGCGTTGGCCAATTCCGAGGGCTCGGCCCCCTTGAGGGCCCGCCACTCGGCCACATTCACCCGGGACAGGGATTCCGCTTTCACGAAGTTGCCCAGCGCCTCGGTGGCGGCGATCACGTAGGAGAGCGAGATCAGCGTTTCCCAGTTGCGCAGCCCATGGAGTGACCGGCGCAGCTCGAAGGCGCGATCGGCGTGCACGCGCGCGCTGTCGTAGAGTCCGAGGCTGTAGTAGGTCTGGGCGACCGTGTGGCGCACCTGGGCCTCCACCGCCGGGACCAGCTTGCGATTCGGGACCTCCGCGGCCGCGCGATCGAGCACCGCGCGCACCGTCACGTCACGACCCTGGTACTCCGGGTCGGCCGCGGAGAGCATGTCGGCCATGAACTGGTTGACCTCGGAGGCCTTCTCGGCTTCGAGTCGGGCGATGCGCGCCTGGCGCGACGTGGAGAGGATGCCGCCGACGAGCGCGGCGATCGCGAGGACGCTGGCGGCGACCTCCACCGGCCGTCGCCGGATGAACTTCCCGATGCGGTACCCCAACCACGCCTTGCGTGCCTCCACCGGGTGGCCTTCCAGCCAGCGCTGCAGGTCGCGGTTGAAGCGCTCTGCGCTGGCGTAGCGCAAGGGACTCTCCTTGGCGAGCGCCGTGAGGAGGATGGCGTCCAGGTCACCGGCGATGCGACGTCGCCATTTTGCGGCGGACCCCTCGTCGGATGCGGCGGCGACCTCCGGGACCAGGGCGACCGACGGGCGGGTGGGCGGCACGGTGCAGATCGCGACCTCGATCTCCGAGAGGAGTCGTCCCTCGGTGGGGGTTGGGCGTCGCCCGGTGAGCAGTTCGTACAGCACCACGCCGGATGAGTAGATGTCACTCGCCGGCGTGAGGGTGAGGCCACGCACCTGCTCCGGGCTTGCGTACTCCGGCGTGAAGAGGCGCACCCCGCCGCGCGTCATCGGGAGCTGGTCCGGGCCCTCGGCTTCACGCAGCAGCTTGGCGATCCCGAAGTCGAGGAGCTTCACGGTGCCGTCCGGGGTGACGAGGATGTTCCCCGGCTTCAGGTCGCGATGGACCACCAGCTGCTGGTGCGCGTGTTGCACCGCCGCGAGGACCTGCCGGAACAGGCGCACGCGCTCACGCACCCCGAGCCGGCGGGTGGTGCAGTAGGCGGTGATCGGCACGCCGTCCACGTACTCCATCACGAAGTACGGCTGTCCATCGCTTGTCACGCCGCCATCCAGGAGGGCCGCGATGTTCTTGTGGTTCAGCGACGCGAGGATCTGGCGCTCATAGCGAAACCGCTGCAGGGCCAGCTCGGACTCATTCCCGGCGCGCAGGAACTTGATGGCGACGCGCTTGTCAAAGTCGCCATCGGCACGCACGCCTTCATAGACGGCGCCCATGCCCCCATACCCGATGAGGCGCACGACGTCGTACGCGCCGACTCGACGTCCCACGAGCGAGGACTCGTCGAGGTCCGCCGGAAGCTCGGCGACGAGGTGCGCGGCCGGGCGCTCCAGGGTCGCTCGCGCGTGGTCCAGGGCGCCGAGCAACGAGAGGAGTTCACGGCGCGCGACAGGGTCTCCCTCAGTCGCCGCTTGCACCCAACCCGCGCGCTCCTCGGTCGGCTGCTCCAGGGCGAGGTCGAACAGTTCCCGGATCCGGAGCCACCGTGTTGGCGACAACTCACTCATGTGGGGCCGGCAGGCGCGCGATGGTCCGCATGACGAGGTGCGCTACGCGAGACCATGCGGCGCACGGGCGCTCACCCGTCCAGTTCGCGCTGGAGGAACGCCTTGGCGAAGGTCCAGTCGCGCTTCACCGTCGCGGGCGATGTGCCCATGACCTCGGCGATCTGCTCGAT
>JAEUJL010000060.1 GCA_016794835.1 Gemmatimonadota bacterium
GTTAGGCGCGGGAATGGCCAGCGACCCCACGGCGGCCGGCCCGTAGCCACGGCGTCCGGCGGAGTACGTCGCGGCCGACGCGCCACTCGTCATCCCATGCCACGACTGCGCGAAGCCGACGATCTCGTGCCCGCCGGTGTAGAGCTTGGCCATCTTGATGGCCGCCTCGTTCGACTCACCGCCGGTGCTGAGCAGCAACGTGCGGTCGAGCCCGGGGGGGGTGCAGTCCGCCAACCCGCGCGCCAACGCCACCACCGGGCGTGAGAGCATCCCGCTGAAGAGGTGGTCGAGACGGTGCGCATGGTCGGCGACCACCGCGGCCACCTCCGGATGCCCGTGCCCCAGCAGGGAACTCATCTGCCCCGACGTGAAGTCGAGGATGGCCCGACCGTCGGCGTCGTACACGTAGCTCCCCTCGGCGCGCTCGATGATCAGCGGCTCGAACCGTCCGCCGTAGCGGATCAGGTGCGCACGCGCGTCACTCCAGAAGGCAGGATCTGCATTGCGAGACACGGTCCCCTCGTGGCGGTCGTGCGCCTCACGCTAGCGTCGGGATGGCGAATCTCAAGCGGAGCTGATACTTCTTATCAGAGCTATAACTGAGCGCTATGGCATGAACGACATTCTCGGCATCGACCTCCTGCGGACCTTCGCCGTGATTGCCGAGGTGGGGACGCTCAGCCGCGCGGCCGCGCGCATCGGGCGCACGCAGGCCGCCATCAGCCTGCAGGTGCAGCGCCTGGAGCGACTGGTCGGCCACCCGCTGCTCGAGCGCACGGGACGCGGCGTGTTGCTCACGCCGCATGGGACGCGCCTGCTCGCCCATGCGCAGCGCATCCTGCAGTACCATGACGAGGCCCTGGCGGACCTGTCGGGGCGCGGGCTCAGCGGCACCATCCGGTTTGGCTGCCCGGACGACTACGCCGTGCGCTTCCTCCCGCCCTTGCTGCGGGAGTTCGCGCGCGTGCATCCCAAGGTGCACGTGGAGGTGCACTGCGCGCACACCCCGCGCCTGCTCGAGCGACTGGAGCAACACGCGCTCGATCTCGCCCTCACGTCGTTCGCCGAGCATGACAAGGGGCGCGCCATCATCCGTCGCGAGCCCCTGGTGTGGGTGGGTGCCGACGGCTCGGGCGCGGCACATCTCGAGCCCCTCAGCCTCGCCCTCACCGACCCCGACACGCTCGACCATCGGGCCGCGCGCCGGAGCCTGGACGACGCCGGCCGCCCGTACCGCGTCGCCTATGCCAGCGCGAGCCTCGCCGGCCTCACCGCGGTCGTGCGCTCCGGCCAGGCGATTGCCGTGCTCACCCGCACCGCGGTGCCCGACGACTTGCGCGTGCTCTCCGCCGAGAGCGGGCTGCCGGCGCTGCCCGGCGTGGGTATCGGGTTGACGGTGGACAGCAAGCAGCCCTCGGCGCTGGTGCGCGCGTTCGCCCGCCACGTGCGCCAGGTGTTGCCGACGCTGTGACCCGGACGCCGAGGCCGGCGTGGGCCTCGTGCGTCCGGGGTGGGTTCAACGCTGGCCGGCCCGGCGCGTGAGCGCCTGCACGTGATGCGACCCCAGCTCCTTCAGCGACCGCACGCCCAGGAGGGCCATGTCGCGCTCCACCTCGGCCTTGAGCAGGGCGATCGCCCGCTCCACCCCCCGCTGGCCGCCTGCTGCCAATCCATAGAGATAGGCCTTGCCGATCGAGCAGGCGTCGGCGCCGAGCGCCAGGGCCTTGAGGATGTGCGTGCCGCGGCGGATCCCGCCGTCCACAATGAGCTCGAGCGCATCACCGACCGCGTCACGCATGGGGGCCACACCATCGACGGGGGCGGGGGCTCCATCGAGCTGGCGGCCGCCGTGGTTGGAGATCATGATCGCGGTCGCCCCAACGTCCACGGCGCGTTTCGCGTCACTCGGCGCCTGGATCCCCTTCAGCACGAAGGGACCACCCCACTCCTTCGCCAACCAGGCGACGTCGTCCCAGGTGACCGTGCGATCGAACTGGCTGTTGACGTAGTCGATCAGGGAGACCGTCGAGCGCGAGAGCACGTCGACGCGATGGGTGACATTGGCGATCTGGAAGTCCGGGTTGCGCAGCAGGTGAAACGCCCATCGCGGGTGCATGGCAAACGACAGGAAGCTGCTGAGCGTGAAGCGCGGCGGGAGGATCATCCCGGTGACGCGGTCGCGCTCGCGATTCCCGGCGAGCGGGGTGTCCACGGTCAGGCACAGCGCCTGGTACTTCGCCGCCTTGCAGCGCTGCACGAACTCGCGGGTCAACTCCCGATCCTTGAGGATGTAGACCTGGTACATCCAGGGCCCGGCGCCGAGGCTGCCGATCTCCTCGATGCGCGTGGTGCCCATCGTGGACAGGGTGTACCACATCCCGGCGCCCTGCGCCGCCCGCGCCACCCCCGGCTCCGCCTCGTGATGGAAGAGGCG
>JAEUJL010000134.1 GCA_016794835.1 Gemmatimonadota bacterium
TGCGCTGATGACCGAGGTTGCGCCGTACGGCCCGCCCCTCCTGGGGGATCGCGAGTTCGCGTTCCTCCGGGACCTGATCATGCGAGCCGCCGGGATCCACCTGACCGACCAGAAGCGCTCCCTCATCGAGGGGCGGCTGGCGCGGCGCTTGCGACACCATGGGTGGCGCGAGTACGGCCCCTACATTGAGCTGCTGCGTGACGGTGACGCGGATGGCGTGGAGCTGCGGGAACTCATCAATGCGGTGACGACCAACAAGACCTCGTTCTTCAGGGAGCAGCACCACTTCGACTACCTGCGGACCGATGTCTTCCCGGAGTTCAGCGGGCGGGCGCTGCGGATCTGGAGCGCCGCCAGCTCGACCGGGGAGGAGCCGTATTCGATCGCGATGACGGCGCGGGATGCCCGGGTGAACGTGGACATCCTCGCGAGTGACATCGACACCAACGTGCTGGAGACCGCACGTGCGGGGGTCTATCGCGACGAGCGCGTGGCGGACCTGTCGCCCGAGCTGCAGCGCCGGCATTTCCTGCGTGGGGAAGGCGACAAGGCGGGCTTTGTGCGGGTGCGCCCGGAGGTGCGGTCGATGGTCACCTTCCAGCGCATCAACCTCATCGAGGGATCGTGGCCCGCGACGGAGCTGTTCGACGTCATCTTCTGCCGCAACGTCATCATCTACTTCAATCGCGAGACCCAGGACCTCCTGTTCCGCCGGTTCGCCGAGCGGCTCAAGCCGGGTGGCGCGATGATCATTGGCCACTCCGAGAACCTCTCCTGGCTCTCGGACCTGTACGAACCCGTGGGCAAGACGGTGTATCGCCGCGTCGGTGGCGCGCCACGTCGCGCACGAACCACCCGGCCGGTCCTGGAAGCCATCCGTCCGTCCGCGCCGCCTGCCCCGCCACCGCGTCCGGTCGTCCGCATCGAGGCGGGAGGCGTCCATGCCGCCAAGGGAGCGACCGAGGTGCGCACCGTCCTCGGCTCTTGTGTTGCGGCCTGCATCTATGACCCCGCCATGCGCGTGGGCGGGATGAACCACTTCATGCTCCCGTCCGGCGACAGCGCGGATCGCCCCGCGCGGTACGGCGTGCACGCCATGGAGTTGCTCATCAACCAGGTGATGAAGCTGGGCGGCGAACGCAGTCGCCTGCGCGCGAAGGTGTTCGGCGGGGCGGCGGTGATCCGTGCCCTCAAGAGCGGGGCGGATGTGGGGCGCAAGAACAGCGAATTCATCCGCGCGTTCCTGGCGGCCGAGCGGATCCCGATCGAGGCGGAACAACTCGAGGGCGACCAGCCGCTCGAGGTCCGGTTCCAGACGGATACCGGCAAGGCCCGGGTGCGTGCCATCGACGCCGAGCGTGGCGCCGCGGTGTTCAAGTCCGAGTTGAAGGTGGCCGCGGCACCGGTACCGAAGCCGGCGCCGGTTACGGCCGACGAGCTCGAGTCGGTCCTCTTCTAGTCACACTGAGTCTCCATGAATGCGTCGCACGTGACCGATCCCGAAGTCCTCCGCGCTCGCGCCCTCGCCCTGCACCAGAACGTGCAGGGGGCGCTGCAGGAGCAGTTCCACGAGTCGTTGCAGGACCTGCAGCAGCTGCGCAGCCTGCTCGGTGACGCCACCGGCAAGCTGAGCGCGGCCTTCCAGACGATGATCCACCAGGCCAAGGCCCAGCGTGCCGCGGCCGACGCGCTGGAGCAGGTGGCTGGGGTCGACGCCGTGCGCGAGGTGAAGGAGCTGGCGGAGGAGATCACGCGGGGCTCCCTGATGGTGGTGCAGAGCCTGCAATTCGAGGACATGGCGACGCAGCTCCTGACGCACGTGGATCGACGGCTGTCCTGGCTGGAAGCCTACGCACGTGAAGCAGCACCACTGCACACCGCCGTGAGCGGTGAGGTGGTCGGCATCACGCGCGTCGACTTTGCCGCCGTGGAGCAGCGCCTCGCCGACCGGCAGCAGGAGAAGGCGGCGTGGAGTCGCAAGGCGGTCCAGCAGGAATCGCTCGACGAGGGCGACATCGAACTCTTCTGAGGTCCCCATGTCCCGAATCAACGTCTTCATCGTCGATGACTCTGCCCTCATGCGGCAGTTGCTCACGACCATCCTGTCCCGTGACCCGGAGATCCAGGTGGTGGGGCAGGGGGCAGACCCCGTCTCCGCCTGGCGCCGGATGAAGGAGATCGAGCGCATCGACGTGCTGACGCTGGACGTCGAGATGCCGCGCATGGACGGGCTCACCTTCCTCGACAAGCTGATGCAGGCCCGGCCCCTGCCGGTGGTGATGGTCTCGTCCCTGACCGAGCGCGGCTGTGCCACGACGCTGCGTGCGTTGGAGCTGGGCGCGGTCGATTTCGTGACCAAGCCCAAGCTGGACCTCACGCACGGAACGCACGAGCTGGGCGAGGAGATCGTCGCGAAGGTGAAGGCGGCGGCCCGGGCCCGGATTCGCCGGCGCGCCGCATCCAGCGCGCCGGTGGCCCGCGTCGAACACAAGGCCCCGCAGTGGAGCGGCGCGGCCTTTGCCGAGGCGACACACCGCGTGATGTGCATCGGCGCCTCGACCGGGGGGACGGAGGCGCTGCGCGTCGTCCTGACGCAATTGCCGGCGAACGCGCCCGGCATCGTGATCGCCCAGCACATGCCCGAGCGATTCACCAAGTCGTTCGCCGACCGGCTCAACACCTTGTGCCAGATCCAGGTCAAGGAGGCCGAGGACGGGGATCGCGTCGTGCCCGGGCTCGCCTTGCTCGCCCCGGGGAACTTCCACATGCGCGTGATCCGGAGTGGCGCCGAGTACCGGGTGCGCCTGTCCCAGGATCCGCCGGTGAACCGCCATCGGCCGTCCGTGGATGCGTTGTTCGATTCCTGCGCGACGTCGATCGGCCCGAATGCCATTGCCATCATGCTCACGGGGATGGGGGACGACGGGGCACGGGGGATGAAGGCGATGCGTGACGCCGGCGCCCGGACGATCGCCCAGGATGAGGAGACGTGCGTCGTCTTCGGGATGCCCCGGGTCGCCATCGAGATGGGTGGGGTCGAGGAGGTCCATCCCCTGGACGAAATTGCCGATGTGGCCCTGCGCATGGCGCTCGGAGCCGCCAAGGCCTAGCTCATCACCTTGGACCGCGTTCCGATACTCCTTGGAAGGACCCAAGTTTCTGGCTGCTGTCTTACACCCCCGCGATGAAGATCCTGATCGCCGAGGACGACCTCGTCACCCGCGAGCTGCTCAAGCGCATCCTGAGCCACATGGCCGACGAGATCGTCGAGGCCGGCGACGGTATCGAGGCGCTGGAGAAGCTGGAAACGGAGGATCCGGACTTCCTCTTCACTGACCTGCAGATGCCCGAGCTCGACGGCCGGGCATTGCTGGAGGCCATCCGCAACTCGAAGGAACACAGCGAGATGCCGGTGGTGTGCATGTCGGCGGTCAAGGACAAGGACGAGGTGACGGCC
>JAEUJL010000172.1 GCA_016794835.1 Gemmatimonadota bacterium
GATGACGGGCTGCGCGGCGCGCAGGATGCGAAAGGGCGCGGTGAGGTGCACGTCGAGCAGCGCTTGCCACTGCTCGTCGCTCATCTTCTGGATGACGTTGTCCCAGGTGAAGCCGGCATTGTTGACGATGATGTCCAGGCCACCGAACCACTCGACGGCGGCGGAGACGATCTCCTGGCCGAAGGTCGGCGCGCTCACGTTGCCGTTGAACGCCCTCGCCTCACCGCCGACGGCGTGGATGGCTGCGACAGTGGCGGCGGCGGGTTCGTCATCGAGGTCGTTGACCACGACGCGGGCCCCGGCGCGGGCAAACTTGATGGCGACGGCCTGGCCGATGCCGCGCCCCGAGCCGGTAACGATGGCGACCTTGCCGTGGAGTGCACCGTGCATCTGGGTCATGGGCGAGACAGGGAGTCAATGATGGGTGGCCAGCGGACGACGGATGTTCCGCTGGACCGTGCCGATGCCGGGCCAGGAGAGACGTTAGGCACCGTGACACCCACGAGCCCGCCGGCCGCCCGCCAGTTGCGCGAACCGGACGGCACGTTGTGCCGGAGATCGCGGCGAATCAAGCCCTCGCCCCCACGCCGCCCGGGACGACGCAGGTGAACAACGCACGTGGCGGCCCCCTGGGGAGGCCGCCACGCGAGAGCCGCCGCTGGTCGGCCAGCGCCTACTGCCGATGGTAGGACAACCCGGCCCGTGTGGCCTGCTCCACCGCGATCACCATGCCGGGGACCAGGTGGACCTCCGGGAGGATGTTCTTGCGCAAGTCCTGGTAGACGACCTCCGGGTCCAGGCCGCGCTTGCCGGCGAGCATCCCGGCAAAGATCTGCAGCGCGTTATTGCAGAGGATGAAGGTCGCGCCGCGCTTCTCCAGTGCTTCGATGCTGGCGGCGGGGAGGGTCATCCCGAGGATGTTCGGGGCGTTGCGCCAGGGATTGCGAACGGCGGGCTTGCCGGTGGCCGCGTCGTTGGTCTCGAGAAACTCCCCGATGCGATACTTGGCCCAGGCGGCGTCGTTCAGTCCGTAGAAGGTGGTGGCGCCGTAGAACGTCAGCACGGCGTCGATGTCGGCATCGTTCACCTTGTAGAAGGAGTTGTACGTGTTGTAGTAGTTCATCACGTGCACCAGCGGAATGCCGCCGCCCGGCGATGGCGCATCAAAGAACTGGCGATGCGGCGCCTTGAGCCCCGCGAGCCACTGGTCGCTCGGCTCGGGTCCGTTGGCGCCGTCAGGTGCGGTGACGCTCATGCCCGGCCGCGCGGCGACCAGGGCGAGGGCAAGGCCAACTGCCGAGGTCGCCGTGGCGACGCGGCGAGCGGCGGTAAGGATCGCATGCATACGAGAGGACTCCTGTCAGGTAAGGTGTGACGCCGTGCGCGGGATCGCGATGCACGGTCGTGTACTCCTGAATGCGCATTCCGGCGCGAAATCGGACATGCCGCCGCACAGATGGGTGGCGGGGGGCCCCGCCGCGGATGGTCAGCCGTCGTTCATGGCCGGTGCGCAACTCCTCCGAGCACCGCTGCGGCTGGAGGCGGTGACCTGCGTTCGCACCACGGCGCGCTGTGCACACGCACCCTGGCGCGCAACTGCAGGATCAGCGCGCGGCGATCGCCTGCCCGATGCCACCCCCCGAACCGATAACGAAGGCACGCCAACGGTGGGGCGCACCGAACATCCGGGTCACGGGCGAGAGGGGAAGCGATCGTGGGCACCACGGGTGCCGAGCTGCCGCAGCACATTCCGTTGGACCTTGCCCGTGGCGGTCCGTGGCAGCTCCTGAACGATTCCGATGAACCGCGGACGGGCGAAGCGTGGCAGGAGGGGGTCGACGAGGGCGCCTAACGCTGACGGGTCGAGACGCGCGCCCTCGGCGGGCACGATGGCCAGCATCACCTCGTCCTCGCCGCCGGCGATCTCGGACGCGACG
>JAEUJL010000190.1 GCA_016794835.1 Gemmatimonadota bacterium
CGTGGACATGTGACAGAGATGCACATGGCCGCCCGTGCGGCGTGAGAGGAGGATGTCACGGATGACCATGATCTCCTCGGCCTCGTCGGGAATCCCCTTGAGCCCCAGGCGCGCGGAGACGATCCCCTCGTTCATCGCGCCACCGCGTGCGAGGGTCGGTTCCTCGCAGTGGTCGGCCACCGGGACGTTGAAGGCGCGCGCGTACTCCAGGGCCGTGCGCATGAGCTGCGCACTGGCGACCGGCTTTCCATCATCGGACACCGCGACGGCCCCGGCCCCGATCATCTCGCCGAACTCCGCGAGCGCCTCGCCACGCTGCCCCACCGAGATGGCGCCGATGGGATAGACGCGCGCCGCACGGGCGAGTTGGGCCTGGCGGATGATGAAGCCCACCGCCGCCTGGTTGTCCGTCACCGGGTCGGTGTTCGGCATGGCGCAAACCGCGGTGAACCCGCCGGCGGCCGCGGCGCGCGCCCCCGTCGCAATGGTCTCCACGTCCTCGCGACCGGGCTCGCGCAGGTGGCAGTGCACGTCGATGAAGCCGGGCGAGACCACCAGCCCGCGGCAGTCGACCTCCACCAGGTCCCCGTCGCGTCGGACCTCGCCCAGGGGAGCACCCGCGTGCTCGATCTTGCCGTCTTGCAGCAGGACGTCGCCCACCTCGTCGAGGCCGGTGGAGGGATCCAGCACGCGCCCGCCGCGCAGCAGGACGAGCGATGTCGCAGAGGTGTCAGCCATGCGCCTGTTGAAGGTCGAGTCAAAAGATTCTGTGCCGCCCGCCACCCGCCGTGTGCCGGGGAGCGGGATCCCGCCGTGCTGCTACTGCCCCTTTGCCGCTTCCGCCAGCTCCGGCCGTCCCCCGGCCAGGAGGTAGAGGACCGCCATGCGAACCGCCACCCCGTTGGTGACCTGCTCCAGGATCACGCTGTGCGGTCCATCCGCCACATCCGAATCGATCTCCACCCCGCGATTCATCGGCCCGGGATGCATGATCACGATGTCGCGTGGCGCCCGTTCGAGGCGCTCACGTGTCACCCCGAATACCCGGTTGTACTCGCGCAACGACGGGATGTATCCCGCCTGCATCCGCTCCAGCTGCAGGCGCAGGATGTTGAGGGCCTGCGCCCACTCGATCGCCTCCTCGATGCGCGAGAATACCTGGACCCCGAGCTCGTCGATGGCATTCGGGAGCAGGGAGCGTGGACCGCACACCGCCACTTCGGCTCCCAGCTTCTGGAGTCCCCACATGTTCGAGCGGGCCACGCGCGAATGCAGGACGTCACCGCAGAGGCAGACACGCACACCCTGGAGGCTCCCGAAGCGCTCGCGCAGCGTCAGCAGGTCCAGCAGGCCCTGGGTGGGATGCTCGTGCGTGCCGTCGCCCGCGTTGATCACGTTCGACTGGATGCGATCGGCGAGGAATCGCGCGGCGCCTGACGAGGGGTGGCGGATCACCACCATGTCGATTTTCATCGCCTCGAGGTTCCGCGCGGTATCCACCAGGGTCTCGCCCTTTGACACGCTGGAGCCGCTCACCGCGACGTTGACCGTGTCCGCGCTCAGGCGCTTCTCCGCGAACTCGAAGGAGATCCGCGTGCGCGTCGAGGCCTCGAAGAACAGGTTCACGATCGTCATCCCGCGCAGGGTCGGGACCTTCTTGATCGCGCGCTCGCTGATCTCCTTGAAAGGCACCGCCGTGTCGAGGATCAGCGTGATCTGTTCGGCCGAGAGGTGTGCCAGGCCGAGGAGGTCCTTGCCGATCGCCGCGGCGCTCACCCCTGGCTCCCCCGGTTCACGAGGACGGCGTCCACCCCGTCCAGGTCGACCACCTGCACGTCCACCCGTCCCTCGGGAGGCAGCTCGATCGTCTTGCCGACCACGTCGGCGTGGATGGGCAGCTCGCGCCCCCCGCGGTCCACGAGGACCGCCAGGGCGATCCGCGCCGGCCGTCCAAAGTCGGCCAGCTCGTCGAGCGCCGCCCGGATCGTCCGCCCCGTGTGGAGCACGTCATCCACGATAACCAATCGCTTGCCGTCGATCGCCCAGGGCAGGTCTGTCTTCCCGACCAGGGGACGGGGCCCGACCGTCTGCAGGTCGTCCCGGTAGAGCGTGATGTCGAGCGCTCCCCGAGGGACCGTGACCCCCTCCGTCGCCTCGATGACCGCCGCGATGCGCTGGGCGAGCTGGACGCCGCGGCGCTGGATGCCGACGAGGATCAGTCCATCGGTGCCGTCGAAGAGTTCGACGATCTCTTCGGCCATGCGGCGGACGGTGCGCGCGACGGCGGCCGCATTGAGGAGGTTCGCAGGAGCTGGCATGTGGCGCCAATATGGCATCGCACCCGCGTGAATTGAAGCACGCGGCCACCACCCTCAGCTCGGCGCGCCGACCGCCTCGTGCTTGTGCCGCTTCTGCTCGTAGAGCATGGCGTCGGCGGTGGCCAGCAGTTCCTCGATCTCCGGCGGCCGCTCGGGATCGAAGGTGGCCAGCCCCACCGAGAACGACAGGCGGTAGGGGTACCCATCGCGCTCGTTGCGCAGCTGGAGCTCGGCCCGGAGACGTTCCACGATCAGCGGGCCGGTGCCATGGGCGATGTCGCTGGCCAGGACCACGAACTCGTCGCCGCCAAGTCGCGCCACGATGTCCGAGTCCCGAAAGGTGTGCTGCAGGATCGCCGCGGTTCGCCGCAAGGCCACGTCCCCCTCGTTGTGCCCGAACCGGTCGTTGATCTCCTTGAAGTCGTCCATGTCGACGAACAGCAGGACCAGCTCGCGTTGCCCGCGCCGGGCCAGCTTCAACTGCTGCTGGGCGAGCGTCAGGAACCCGCGACGGTTGTACAGTCCCGTGAGTTCATCCATGAGCGACAGCGCGCGCAGGGCGTCCTCGCGCTGGTGCCGCTCCGTGACGTCGCGCGACGTGATCGCGACGCCATCGCCCAGCGGCACCACCTGGTCGTGCACCCACGCGGCGTTCATCTCGCCCTGCTGGATCTCGTGCTCCCCCTCGACGGCAACGCCGGACAACATCACCTGCACATACCGCTCGAAGAACCCGTTGCTCCGGTTCGAGGGCACCAGTTCGCAGAGGCGCTGCCCGATGATCTCGGCGCGGGTGCTCCCGAGCAGCCGCTCCGCCTCGGCATTGAGTTCCACGAACTCGAAATCGAGCACGACACCGGCTGCGTCGCGCACCGCCTGCAGCACGTAGAAGGAGTCGTGGCTCCCTTCCATGGCGGCGCGAAACCGGGCCTCGCTGCTGGCGAGCGCCCGCTCCGCCGCGCGGCGCCGTTCCAGCTCACGATGCAGCACGATCGCGGCCCACGGCACCAGCACCACCAGGATCGACCCGGCCGCCATCAGGAGCACGCGCCCCTGCTCCACGCCGCGTGACACCTCGTCGACCATGCGCTCCGGCAGCCCGGTGCGCCCGACGCGCAGCGTCGCGGTCAACAGCTCCAAAGCATCATGCGCGACCAAACCGGCGATGATCGCGAGCGCGACCAGCACGGTTCCCGCCAATGTCAGCTTTCGGGTGACGGTGATGCCCATGGAGCCAAGGTGACTG
>JAEUJL010000195.1 GCA_016794835.1 Gemmatimonadota bacterium
ACAGCTGAAGTTGGTGCGCTCGGTGTCCACCATGCGATGTACACCCATCCCGAGCAGCGCATACGGCTGGAACCGACGGCCCTCGCGGAACTCCCAGTTCAAGGTCAACAGCACGGCGCGCTCCGAACGATCGGTGCTGGAGAGACACCCGGCGCAGTACGGACTGCCGCCTGGCGGGTTCCCGGCCAGCTCTCCACGCTGGGAAAATTCCAGGCGGAACCCGAGTCGACGACCTGCCTCGCGGCGCTCGACAAACAGCCCACCACTCCCGCGTGACCTTCCCTCAACCATCCCCACCATCCCGGCGGGTGAGCCCACGCCCATCGCCGCCCCCACACGCCAGCCGGCCGCTTCCTGTCCCGTGGCCGTGACCGCGCCCAGCACCATGATCGATGACAGCAACCCGCGCATAGGGACCTCCCTCGGTGAGTCGTTGAGCCGCGACTTACCTTAAGACTTCCGCGCCCGTCAAGGCAATGCGGCTCGTCACGCTCGTCTGATCACTCCCGCCACAACGCATCGCGGGGGGAAATGCGCAGCGCGCGCCGGGCGGGCACCCAGGTGGCTGCCACGACGGACCCCAC
Organism: Gemmatimonadota bacterium; assembly: GCA_016794835.1. Classification (GTDB taxonomy): domain Bacteria; phylum Gemmatimonadota; class Gemmatimonadetes; order Gemmatimonadales; family Gemmatimonadaceae; genus RBC101. Next base: position 585 of record JAEUJL010000195.1, read on the forward strand.
AATGGCCAGGGGCACGAGGACCGCCGCGCTCACCGTCGGCAGCACCCCAACCGGGAAGAAGTGGTTGAACGCGGCCGCCACGACCACCACCAGTGGCAAGGCGACCACGACCCCGGCACCTAACTGCCGAGCCCCTGTTCCCAATAGCAGGCGCAGGACCGAGGCCTCCGTGGCGCCGAGCGCGCGCCGCACCCCGATCTCCCGCGTGCGGAGCCCGATGCCCCGGGACATCAAGCCGTAGCTGCCCACCATCGCCAGGACCAGCGCGAAGGCAAAGGCGGCCGCGAACAGCTTCGTCGTCCCGATCGTGATCAGGCGTGTCTTCTCGATCACCTCGCGATACGTCATCACCTGGCCGGGCACCAGCTCGGGATCCACCAGCCGGTACGCCTCGAAGATCGCCTCGCGGCCCGCGACCTCGTTACCCCCGACACGGATGAAGCCCACGGCCGCGTCCACCGGCGACTGCGCCAGCGGAATGTAGACGGCATCGGTCGAGCGCTCCCGCGCCCAGGGATCGCCGTACGGGATGTCGCTCACAATGCCAACGATCGTGCGCCACTGCGTGGTGTCGGCACTCGTCGTCAGGCGGAGTCGCATTCCTTCCGCCGTGCCGGTCGGGGACACACGTCGCGCCAGGGAGCGACTCACCACGGCCACCGGAACCTGCGCGGTATCATCCGCCGCAGTGAGCGCACGCCCCGCCTCGAGGGTTGGACCAGCGACATCGAGGGCTCCGAGTGCGGCGTACACCCACGCCGCCTGCCGCACGCGGGTGGTCCCGTCCTGCAGCTCCACCTGACCGCCCACCTCCGGGCGAGCGAGCCCCACACGCAACAACGCGCCATCCACGCCGGGACGCTGCGCCAGCTCGTCCCGAAGGCGAGCCATCACCGCCTGTCGTGAGGCACGATCGGGGTAACGACTCGTACCGGGATCAACCGTCACCTGCATCACGGCCGTGGCGTCAAAGCCGAGGTCGAGCCGCGCGAGGCGCTTGGCCATGATCCCGGACAGGACCCCAAAGAACATGAGCAGGGTCACCGTGGCGATCTGCGTGACCACCAGCGCCCGGGCCATCCGTCCCTCGCGCCGCGACCCGCCACGCACGGAGCCATCCTGGATCACCTCACGGACATTCACCTGCGTGGCGCGCCGCGCCATGACGATGCACAGGGCGAGGATCGCCACGGTGACAAAGGCGCCGGCGACGCCGAGCGTCACCGCGTCCGGGCGCCACACCCACCAGAAGGCCAGGTTGCCCTGCAGGTTCGCCTGCGTCCAGCGTGTGATCGCCTCCAACCCCCAGGCCGCTCCCGCCGTCCCGACCACACCCCCAACGACGCACAGGATGATGGTCTCCCACATCCCCTGCATCACGAGACGCGCGGTACTCGCCCCGAGGGCCATGCGCATCGCCGTCTCGCGAGCGCGTTCATTGGCCCGCGCGAGGAGCAGGTTGGTGACATTCACGAGTGCCAGCAGCAGGATCAGCGCCGCCACCAGGTTGAGGACGCCGAACACCAGGGTGCGTTCATCGCCGAACTGCGCCTGCGGGAACGACTCGGCGCGTACCGTCATCGGCGCGGCGCCAGGCCCCCGGGTGGTATCCCGCCCTGCTGTCACTCGTTGGATGATCGCCGTCGCCTCGGCCGAGGCCTCAGCGACGTTTGCGCCCGGGGCGAGGCGCGCCGCCACCTGCAACCCGATTCCCGTGTCGGCGGGCGCCAACTCTGCCGGACCCAGGGGGATCCAGGCCTCGGTCGCCACCGGGAATCCGAATCCCTCCGGCATCACGCCGACGATGCGCGTGCGACGGCTGTTGACCTCGACCACCCGGTCCACCACATCGCGAGCAGACCCGAAGGCGACCTCCCAGGTGCGATGCGAGAGCACGATCACCGGCTCGGCCCCCGCGACGTTGTCGGAGGGGAGCAGGTGGCGCCCGAGGCGAGCCGGCGTACGCGCGATGGTGAAGATCCCGGCGTCCACGGCGGCCGCACCTACCGCCCGCTTGCCGCCCTCTGCCCCCAGGACCACATCCGTCCCCACGTACGGCGCGATCTCGCGCAGCGTCTGCACGGAGCGACGCAACGTGGCGATGTCGAGGGCGTCGATCCACGCGCGTCTCCCCCCATCGATCTGCATCAGGCGCACGATCTCCACCCCATCGCCGAGCGGCAGGGGCTTCAGCATCGCGGTATACAGGAACGAGAAGGTGAAGGTGCTGAGGCCCAGGCCACCGGCGAGCACGAGGATCGTGAGAAGCGCAAAGCCGGGACTGCGGGTCAGTAGCCGCAGGGCGTATTTGATGTCGGACAGATGCAGCATCTGGAGTTGCCTCGTGTCGGTGTGGAAGCGCTCGTGCAGCCCGGTCGTCACGGCGCTGCGGAGTTCGCGGAGTACGTACGTCCTGCGTGCCCCGGCCGCGGTCGCGACCAACCCGTCGTGAAAGGCGTCACCCATCCCCTGCCCCCAGCGCTTGCGGAAGGCGCGCGGAAAGGCGTAGAGGGCAAGCCGGTAGGCGAGGTCCCAACCGCGCGTCATGCGAGGCGCGGAAGGAGTCGCGCCTCACGTGCTGCATCGACCAGCACCGCCAGTCGTCTCGCCTCGGCGACTGCGGCGTGTCGACCCGTCGGCGTGATCGCATAGTACTGGCGCCGTTCGTCATCGCCGGGCCCGACGCGACGTTGGGCAATGGGGCGGACGAAGTCCCCCTCGGTCAGGCGTTGCAGCGCGCGATAGAGGGTCCCGGTCTCGACCGTTTCACCGCCGCGGCTCGCAATATCCTGGATGATCGCGTAGCCGTGACGCTCCTCTCGCGCGAGGGAGAGGAGGATCTCGAATTCGATGGGACGGAGTGTGGCCATGCCGGGACTACGTGCGCGGCGCACATAGGTTTCACGCGAGCGATATCCCCGGGATCAGCGCCGGTGGTGCCCACCGGCGATGCTTGCGGGAGGCTCAGTCCGTCGCCCCCCGCCCCAGTGCAAAGACAAAGAGCGCATTCCCGCGAAGCTGCTCGTAGCGAATGCCACCGGCCGCCACGGCGATGTACTGCTGGCCATCCAGCTCGTACGTGATGGGCGACGAGTCCACGCCGGCCCCGCAGAAGAAGGACCAGAGGACC
>JAEUJL010000218.1 GCA_016794835.1 Gemmatimonadota bacterium
CATGCGGGAGGGCGTGGTGGTTGCGGCCTATCACGACGGGTGCCGGCCGGATCGTCGGAAGAAGGGCTGCGCGGGGTGCTAGCGTAAGGCGCGAGGTCGAGCGTCACGATGGGGGCGCACCTCTTCCCACCGTCGCGGTACTGGGGGACATTCGTGTGACCTTCTCCTCCTCCCGGATCGATGCGTCCCCTCGCTGTGGTCATCCTCCTCGCCGCCTGCGCGCGCGCGACCTCCACGCCGGCCGAGCCGTGGACCGGCGCGGAACAGGCCAGGTACCTTGGCCCCATGCAGGCGGCCATCCGGTCGGCGGCCGGGAGCGCCGAGGGACGCCGGGGCGCCGTCACGGTGGCCTACAACGCGTATGCCGCTCGTGCCGGGCTCGACGTGCTGCAGCAGGGTGGGAATGCGATGGATGCGGCCCTCACCGCGGCGCTCACCCAGGTCGCGACGACCGCCGGTTCCCCGGTGAGCTACTTCGGGATCATGTCGTTGGTGTATTACGACGCGAAGACCCGTCAGGTGAGCACCCTGTGGGCGGGATGGAACACGGTGCGCGGCGAGACCAGCCCGCTCACGATTCCCGGGGCGATCTCACTCAATAGCGACGGGGAAGCGTTAGGCACCGACCCGAGTGGCCGGACCGCCCTCGTGGGTGGCTTCATGAAGGGGGTCGAGGCCGCGCACCGGCGATTCGGGCGCCGTCCGTTTGCCACGCTGTTCGATCCGGCGATCCGGGTGGCCGAGGGTGGGATGCCCGTGCATGCGACGCTGGCGCACCAGTTCGAGCTGCGGGCGAAGGATCTCGCCCGGCTGCCGGCGACCCGTGCGGCGTTGCTCAAGCCCGATGGGTCCGCCTGGCAGGTGGGCGACACCCTGCGGCAGGCGGCGCTTGCGGCGACGTTGCGGCAGGTCGCGGCCAACGGCGCGGACTATATGTACAACGGCCCGTGGGGTGAGCGGCTGGTCGCCGCGGTGCAGGCGGACGGCGGCAAGATGACCATGGAGGACCTGCGCGGCTACGAGGTGATCTGGAGCGAGCCGCTGCGCGCGACGGTTCACGGACATGAGATCGTCACGGCCGGGGCACCGAACACCGGAGGGGCCGCGCTCATCGAGGCCCAGCAACTCGCGGTGGCGGCCGGGTTGCCGTCACGTCCGCATTGGAGCGCGGATGGCGAGGCTTTGCGTCGCGCCGTGCAAACGTCGATGGGCTTCTTCGCCGACCTCCTGCCGCCTGCGGCGTTGGGCGCCGTGATGCCGGGGATCGACTTTTCCCCTGCGGCGCGCCTGACGCCGGAACATGGCGCGCAGTTCTGGGCCGCGATGGAAGCGGGGAAGCTCCCCGTCTCGCTCGCACGCCAGGCCCCCAGGCATTCCGATGATGTCGTCGTGGTGGACGCCGAGGGGAACATGGCCGCCATCACCCACAGCATCAATTGCGTGTACTGGGGAAAGACGGCCCTCAACATCGATGGCATCTCGATTGGCGATCCCGGGTCGTACCAGCAGGCATTGATCGCGCGCGT
>JAEUJL010000438.1 GCA_016794835.1 Gemmatimonadota bacterium
GCGGTTGACGGCCTTCCTGTTGATTGGGCTCGCCCTCGCGTTCGGGCTGCTGCTGGTGTTCTTCCTGCTGGACATCGTGCAGCTCCGGAGTGCCGTCCAGCCGGAGTCCAAGAGCCAGTTCGAGGGGGCCGCGTGGAAGGCGGTAGCCAAGCACCTGCTCTTCGTGGTGGTGATGTTCTGGCTGGGGCTTCGGATGCTCAAGATCCCGCGGAGCGTCGCGGCAGTGAGCAAGCGTCCAGCCGCCGTGGTGATCGGCTGATCCCGAACGCCTGACGGCGGCGAATCCGACATCCGTCCCGGCGGGGGACGCGTCGTCAGTCTCCCGCTTGTCCCGGGGGACCGTCGGCGGCATTATCGAGGGGCGGTCAACCGCAACCGCCCCCCTGCCCATGCTGTTCCGACGCCTTTCCCAGCAGGCCCCGAGCTCCCTCGTGCAGATTGCCGAGGGATATCTGCTGAGCGTCGTGGTGCACGTGGTGGCGCTCGGGATCTTCTTCCTGCCCCAGGCTGCGCCGGACCCGCTCCAGGAGCTGCCGGAGTCGTTCGAATGGGCGAAGTTCCTCCTCCCGGTCGACCGGCCCGAGGGGAACCCCGAAGTGCCCGGCGAGCGCATCACGTACATCGCGACGGCGCCAGCGCCTGGTGGGGCGGGGACGGAGCGGACGGATGCACCGCGGACCGAGCAGCTCCAATTGCAGGTGCCTGCTGGGTCACAGGAGGACCCGCTGGCCGGCCAGGCCGCGCCTCCCGAGCCGGAGCAGGAGGTCAAGGGCGAGGAAGTGATGACCGTGCTGGAGGTCGACAGCGCGGCCACGCGAGTTGATGACGGTGCGGCGCCACCGTACCCGCCCGCCATGCTCGCGAAGAAGCTCGAGGGGTCGGTGGCGGTGCAGTACATCGTGGACACGACGGGGCGGGCGGACACCACCTCGTTCCAGGTGTTGGATGCGACGCACCAGGACTTTGCGGAATCCGTGCGACGGACCCTGCCGCACATGCGGTTCCGCGCCGCCAAGATGAACGAGACCAAGGTGCGGCAACTGGTGCAGCAACTCTTCTCGTTCCGCATCGACACCGCGATGCTGGCGACGCCGAAGAAGCCCTGACGCGAGGCGGCTTCAGCGGGCGTCGAGGGTGACGACGTCCCGGTAGGTGCGGAAGGCCCCGGACTGCTGGTGCCGGTTGAAGTCCCGCACGCGTTGCAGCAGCTGCACGCTCCGGTGACCCGGGACGGCGAGGGGCACGGCGCCTCCGCGCTCGAAGACGCTGCGGATCACCACGGAGCGTGCATCGACGGGGAAACGCGCCAGGGTCGCCGCAAAGGCCGGGAAGCCGCCGTCGCGCCAGACGTACTGCTCTGCATTTGACGTGTAGATGGCCGAGAGGACGAGCGCGCGCCGACGCACCTCCTCAGCCACCGCCGGGAGGGCCCGCGTGCCGGCGAGGTCGCCGACCACGGGAATCACCCGGCCAGCCGCCTGCAGGTCGCGCACGAACATCCAGTCCGCCTCCCGGGCGAGGAACGAGCGGGGCACCCCCTCGAGGTCCGTCGCGAGCAGGAGGGTGCGCAGGGTGGGGCGTGTGGGGTCATCACCTCGCCCAAACGACGAAAAGCGCAGCTCCAGGCCGCGGCGCATGAACTCGGCGTGAAAGCGCCGCAGGACGTCGAGATCACGCGCCTCGAGGGGAACCCCGAGGGCCTGCACCTGCGCCAGGGTCTCCCGCGCGACCCGGGCCTGCCACCGCGGGTCTGCGTCGGCGCGATCCACCCACGCCAACAGCTGCTCGACCGGCTTCCCCGTCCACGACGCAAGGTCCGGGGGTGGCACGCGACCGAGCCAACGACAGAGGAACTCGAGGCGGTTGGTCGACGCGGCGAACAGCACCTTGTACATGAGGTGCTGGAGCATGTTGTCGCGCCGGATATCCAGGAGGAACGCGACCGTGGGGCGGATGATCGCGATGTAGGAGAAATTCTGGTCGGGGCCAACCCCCACGTAGGCGCCACCCCGGACGCCGTCGCGGTCGAGCCGGGTGGCCACGTGCAGGTACGACGTCTCGTTCGAGATCAGGTTGTCGGAATCGAAGAACCCTCCGGGTTCCGAGAGCCGAACCACCGCCGCCGCAAAGGCCGTGTCAGGCGATGCCACGCCGCGCCGTGCGGCGGCCACCTGCGCCCGCGAGGTCGCCGGCGCTCCCAGGAGGACGGCACCAATGAGGAGCAGGGCGCGACGCCACGTCATGGGGTCCAAGGTGTGGGGACGCGCGACCACTGTCCATAGATTGCGGGCGTGGACCACCCGACGGATTTCCGCGGTCCGTTCCGGACGGACCAGCTCGCCCGCGATGCCTACAGCGAGTCTGCAGGGATCCTGCGCGCCGTGCCGCTCGCCGTGGCCGTCCCCGATGACCGCGAGGACCTGCAACGCCTCTGCGCGTGGGCCGCGCAGGCCGGCCACCCCCTGATCCCGCGCGGGAGCGGGAGCAGCATGGCCGGCGCCGCGGTGGGGCCGGCGATCATCGTGGACCTCCATCGGCTGCGCGCCGCCCCGTCGATCGAGCCGTCGTGGCAGCGGGCACACGCCGGGGTGGCGGTCACCCGCGCACAGCTGGACGCCGCCGCACGCGCGCATGGCCTCCGGTTTCCCGTCGATCCCTCCAGTGGCGCGTTCTGCACGCTGGGTGGCATGGTCGCGTGCAATGCAGCGGGGGCCCGCACGCTGGCGTTTGGTGCGACGCGATCCTGGGTGCATGCCGTCGAATGCGCGTTCGCCGACGGCACGTCGGCTCGCGTCGCGCGTGGCCAGGCCGCGCGCCCATCCGACCCGGCGCCACTCACGCGGTGGTGGAGCGAGGCGGACACACTGCGCGCGGCGGCCGCGCGCATACCCGCCCCGGCGGTTCGCAAGCAATCGTCCGGCTACGGCCTCCACGACTTTGCCCGCACGGGAGACCTGGTCGACCTCCTGGTCGGCAGCGAAGGAACGCTCGCCTTCTTCACGTCGGTGGAGGTGGACCTTGCCCCACTCCCCCGGGCCACCGCCACGGTGCTCGGCGCATGGCCGAGCATCGACGCTGCCGTTCACGCCGCCGCTCTCGCACGCGAGGCGGGGGCGGTCGCCTGTGAGCTGCTCGACGCCACCTTCCTGCGCGTCGCGGCACGCGGGCGCACGCTTCCGGTGGACGCCTCCAGCGAAAGTGTCCTGCTGGTCGAGATCGAGGGCGAGTCCACGGAGGATGTCACGGTGCGGGGCGAAGCCCTGGCACGCGCCTGGCGACTGGCTGCTGCTTCCACCGTCCAGCTGGGCCTCGATCCGGAGTCCGAGGAAGCCCTTTGGGCCCTGCGACACGCGGCGAGCCCTATCCTCGCCCGGCTCGACCCGCACATCCGGTCGATGCAGGTCGTCGAGGACGGATGTGTCCCACCGGCGCGCCTTGGCGACTACCAGCGCGGCGTGCGCGCGGCGCTGGCCTCCGCGCAGCTCGACGGCGTCATCTTTGGCCACGCGGGGGACGCACACCTCCATGTGAATGCGCTCGTCGACGTGCGAACACCCGGCTGGCGTGAGGCCGTCCAGTCGCTGTTCCAGTCGGTCACCGAGCTCACGCGCCAGCTCGGCGGGACGATGGCGGGCGAACATGGCGACGGTCGCCTGCGGACCCCGTTGCTCGGCGACTTCTGGCCGGCCGACGCGCTGGCGCAGTTCCGGCGCCTCAAGACCCTGTTCGATCCCGCGGGGATCCTGAACCCCGGGGTGAAGGTCGCGGAGGGCGGCGCCCCCGTCACGGCGATCAAGTACGACCCGGCGCTCCCCGCCCTCGCCCCACGCGTCCGGTCCCTCCTCGATCGGGTGGAGGCGGAGCGACGCTGGGACGAATCGCGCCTAGAGTTGCTCGACGCGACCGGCTAGCTTGCCCGGCCTCCGCCCTCCGCCGCACCCGATGCTCCACTACGAGCCCCGCATCACCGTCCTCGCGCGCCCGGCCTTCACGGAGCCGGCTCACCTCCCGGTGCAATGGAACGGGACGTCGAGCGACGGCGAGCGCCTCGCCGAGTTCGCGGGCCGCCTGTGCTACATGAGCCAGCGGAACCCGGCCAACCGGACCACGCACGAGTACCTGCTCAACATCCTCAAGCAGGGCCACGGGAGCGTGCTGGAGCACGCCAACTATTCGCTGCTGCTGGAGGGCGTGTCCCGCTCACTCACGCACGAACTGGTGCGGCACCGCGCCGGGTTTGCCTACTCGCAGTTGAGCCAGCGGTACGTGGACGAATCCGAGGCGGCGTTTGTGGTGCCCCCGGCCATCATCGGGGATGCGGCCCTCGAGGGCACGTGGCGCACCCAGATCGACGGGGCCCAGCGGGCCTACATCGCGCTCGTGGACGAGCTCATGGCGCGCTACGCCTGGGTGGAAGACAAGGTCCACCGGCGGAAGATGGCGCGGGAAGCCGCGCGCGGCGTGCTGCCGAACTCGACCGAGACGAAGATCGTGGTGACGGCCAATGCCCGGGCCTGGCGGACCATGCTGGAGCTGCGCTCCGGCGAGGGCGCAGAGCTCGAGATTCGCCGGCTGGCGGTGGCGGTGATCCGCATCCTCCAGGCCGAGGCGCCCGCGTTCTTTGGCGACCTGGAGATCTACCAGGCGGAGGATCGTCGCGAGGCCGGGCGCATCGGCTATCACAAGGTGTGACGAACCGTCGGACCTAACGAGCGCCGGCCCTTTACACGACCCGGTGGACCCCCGATAATGGGACTGGTCCTTCCGCGGAACCGCATGCTCCTCCGCTCCTGCCTGGTCGCGTTGTCCCTCACGGTGGCTGCTGGCGCCTGCGCCAGCTCTGGCAGCCGCGGCGCCCGGGCCACCGGCAGCACCGAAGTCCTTCGCGCCGATGAGCTGCGGCGCTCCGGTGCGACGGACCTGCTCTCGGCGATCCGGATGCTGCGCCCGGCCTTCCTGCAGACGCGGGGACGAACGTCCATCACCCGGTCCGAGGAGTCGGAGGTCGCCGTCTACCTGGACGACCGCCCCTTTGGCGGGTTGGCCATGCTCCGGGAGATCCAGGTCAACGTCGTCATCGAGGTCCGCCACTTCAGTGCCACACAGGCACAGGTCCGTTGGGGTGGCGACGGACACTCCCAGGGGGCGATCCTGGTGATCACCGGCGCACCACGACCCGAGTGACGGTCGAGGGAAAAGCGTTCCACCGTTCGGCGTGGGCGCTGGCGTGTGTCCTCGCATTCGCCTGCGACGATGGCGCCGGGCCGCCGGCCGGGAACCCTGGTGGAGCGACCTCCCTGCTCGTGGCGCCCGCCACGGTGTGGCTGACCCCGGGAGCGGCCACGACACTGATCGCCGAGGTGCGCGACAGTGCGGGTCGCGCGGTGACGGGAACCTCCGTCAGCTGGAGCTCGCTCGCTCCCGCGACGGCGTCCGTGTCCTCGGCGGGGGCGGTCCAGGCGGTTGCCAACGGAAACACGCGCATCATCGCCGCGCTCGGCACCCTCCGCGACACGGTCGAAGTCACGGTTCAGGCCGCCGCACGCGCCGCCTCGTTTGCCGCGGAACGACAGGGGGTGACCGATGTCTCGCTGCTCGGTGTCTGGGCCGACGCGACGACACCCACGGCATTCGCTGTGGGTCAGCTCGGCACCATCCTGGCCTCCACACCCACCGGATGGCGGGTCACCACGCTGGGGACCGCCGAGACCTTTGTCGGGGTCTGGGGATCTGCCGCCAATGATGTGTGGGCGGTAGGGACCGGCGGGGTCCTCGCCCATTGGGACGGCGCCACCTGGCAACTCGTGGATTCCCCAACCGGGGAAACCCTGCTCGACGTCTTCGGCTTGTCCCGCACCGAGGTGTGGGCCGTCGGTGTGCGCGGCACCATCCTGCGGTACGATGGGACGGCCTGGCGGGTGATGACGACCGGTCAGGCATGGGAGTTGTGGGGGATCTGGGGGAGCTCACCCAACAACCTCTTTGCCGTTGGGCAGAACGGGGTGGTCGTGCGGTACACGGGAACGACGTGGCAGCCGATGCTCACCCCGGCCGAGACGCCCCTGTTCGCGGTGTGGGGCAGCGGCCCGGCGGACGTGTGGGCGGTGGGGATCAACGGGGCGACCTGGCGCTTCGACGGCACGCGCTGGGCCGCCTTGCCCCCGACCACGTCGCGCAACCTGTTCGCGATCTGGGGGCGCAGCGCCACGGACGTGTACGCCGCCGGGAACACCGGGGGCGTGGTGCACTACAACGGCGTTGCCTGGCGCGAGCTGCCCAACACCGCCACCGGGCAGAACCTCCGGGGGATCTGGGGGGACCACCAGGGCGGCGTGGTGGGCGCCGGGTGGGACGGGACGGTCGTGCGCGGGTCCACGGCGCCGGCCGCCTGGGTGACGGAGATCTCATCGCCGACCCTGGTGACCGTGTGGGGGCCGGGAGATGGCACCGTCTGGGCCGCGGGTGGCGGCGGCGCGCTGTATCGCCGCACGACCGGATCCGGATGGACGCAGTTCCCGTTGCCGCCGTCCCAGACACTCTATGGCCTGCATGGATCCGGCGCCTCGAACGTGGTCGCGGTCGGGGATACCGGGACGATCTGGCGCTACAACGGCGCCGACTGGCGGCGGGAGTCGGCCGGCACGCAGGCCCTGCTTCGCTCGGTTTGGCTTGGCAGCGCGACGGGTGGACTGATCGTCGGCGAACGCGGCACGATCCTGGAGTATCGGAACGGCGCGTGGGCGCCGATGACCAGCGGGACGCAGGCGTTCCTGCGGCACGTCTGGGGGACCGGCCCGACCAACGTCTACGCGGTTGGCGACTCCGGCCTGGTGCTGCGGTATGACGGCAGCGCCTGGCGTCCCATGAGCACGCCGACGCGGGAGCTGCTGCGCGGCATTTGGGGATCCGGGCCGTCGGACCTCTTCGCCGTGGGCGAGAAGGGGACCATCCTGCGGTACGACGGCCGGCAGTGGCGTGCGATGGCGTCGGGAACGACCCTCGCGATCCGTGGCGTCTGGGGGAGCAGCCCGGTGGATGTGTACGCGGTGGGCGAGGAGGGCCTGGTCCTCCGCTTCGACGGCGCCGGGTGGCGACGCCTTCCGTTCACCGGGACCCCCTTGCTGATCCAGGCGTGGGGGGAGCCCGGGCAGGGACGGGTGTACGCCGTCGGCACCGTCACGACGATCCTCCGCGGCGATCGGCAGTAGCGGGCGTCCCAGCGGAGTGCACGGCCAGCACGGGCGTCCGCCCCAGACGCGGAACGGACGCCACTGCTCGTCGGCGACTACCCTTCCTCGAGGTCGTCCTTGCGGTGCTTGGCCGCCTCGGCGATCACCTTCTGCGCGGCCTCGTGCGGCATGGTCTCGTACATGTGGAACCGTCGCGCATAGACCCCGTGCCCGTGGGTCAGGGAGTTCAGGTCGGTGGCGTAGAGGTGCAATTCCGCGTTGGGGACGATCGCCCGCACCACGGCCCCTGCCCCGTTGCCGGTTGAGTCCGTCCCGACGATGCGTCCGCGGCGCTGGTTGAGGTCACCCATCACGTCACCCAGGTAGGCCTCGGGGACGCGGATCTCCACCTCGTCGAGCGGCTCCAGGAGCACCGGGCGGCACTTGGGCGCCACGGCCCGGAACGCGAGGATCCCGGCCATCTTGAACGACATCTCGTTGGAATCGACCGAGTGGTACGACCCGTCGTAGAGCTCGACCTCGAAGTCTACCAGCGGATAGCCGGCGAGGATCCCGCGCGCACTGGCCTCCTGAATGCCCTTGTCCACCGCGGGGCGGAAGTTCGACGGGATCACCCCGCCGACAATCTTGTCCACGAAGTGGTAGCCGGCCCCGCGGGCCCGGGGCGCCAGGCGCACCCAGCAGTCGCCGAACTGGCCGCGGCCCCCGGATTGCTTCTTGTGCCGCCCCTGGCCGTCGCCCTTTGCCGTGAGCGTCTCCCGGTAGGCGATCTTCGGCCGGGTCAGCTCGGCGACGACGTTGTACTTCCGCTTGAGACGCGCCATGGCCACCTCGAGGTGGCGCTCGCCCATCCCCGAGATGATCGTCTCATGGGTCTCGGCGTTGTAGTGCGTCTCGAACGTCGGGTCCTCGTCATGGAGGCGGTGCAGCCCGGGCTGCAGCTTTTCCTCATCGTTCCGCGACGCGGCGTGCACGGCAAAGGACACCACCGGCTCCGGGAAGGCGATGGGTGGCAGTCGGACCGGGTGTTCCTTCGTCGACAGCGTGTCGTTGGTGTGCGTGTTCTTGAGCTTGGCCACGCAGCCGATGTCCCCCGCCCGCAGGACCGGGACCTCCAGGCGCTCCTTGCCCTGGGCGACACTGAGGTGCCCCATCTTCTCCACCGTGTCGCGGGTGGCATTGTAGAACTCCTGGCCGTTGCTCACCGATCCCGAGAAGATGCGGAAGTAGGAGACCTCACCGACGTGCGGCTCCGAGTGGGTCTTGAACACCAGGGCGGCAAACGGGTTGGTGTCCACGGCGTGGATCTCCACCGTGTGATCCCCTTCCGCACCCTTGAAGGCGTGCAGTTCCTCCATCTCGTAGGCGGACGGCATGAGCTGCACCAGCTCGGTCAGCATGGCGTGCACGCCGATCACATGCTCCGCGGACACAGCAAAGAGGGGATACAGGTCCATCCGCTTCATGGCTTCCTTCATCCCATGGATCGCCTCGTCGCGGCCGATCTCGGCCCCCTCGAGGTAGCGCTCGAGCATGGCGTCGTCGGTGGCCGAGACCGCCTCGATCATCTCCTGGTAGTACTTGTCGAAGGTGGCCTGCTCCTCCGGCGGGATGTCGGACTCGGTGTACTCGCCCGTCTTGGTCCCGGGCTTGTAGATGTAGGCCTTCCGGGCAAAGAGGTTCATCACGCCGCGGAAGGTCGGGCCCTGGCCCATCGGGATCTCCACCGGCACGACCTTGTTGGTCAGGCGTTCCTTGACCTGCAGGTACACCCGATCGAAATCGGCGTGTTCCTTGTCCATCATCGTCACGGCGAAGAGCACCGGATCCTGCCGCGCCGTGGCCTCGTGAAACATCTTGACCGTGCCGACCTCGACGCCGGACGCGGCGCTCACCACGCAGATCACCCCGTCGGCAGCGGCCACCGCGGCGATCGCGTCTCCCTGGAAATCGAGGTATCCCGGGGCATCGATGAGGTTGACCTTGGCCCCCTGCCATTCGGCGAACGCACACCCCAGTTCGATCGAATACCCCCGCTCGATTTCCTCAGGCGTGTGATCCGTGAGCGTGGTGCCGTCCTTGATGTGGCCGTGCCGCTTGCTCGATCCCGAGACAAAGGCGAGCGCGTCTACGAGGGTGGTCTTGCCACTGGCGCCATGGCCAACCACGGCGACGTTCCGGATGTCCGTTGCGTGATACTCCCGCATGCGAGCCCTCTCCAGCGTGGAAGGTGCAGTAGGTCGGGACGCTGG
>JAEUJL010000248.1 GCA_016794835.1 Gemmatimonadota bacterium
GTGTCCCAGAAGAAGGCGAGCGGCCGGAACGGCCCGCTGAACTCGCCTACCGCTTCGCCATAGTCGTTGATGTCGTGCGCCTCGCCAGCGACCCGCAGTTCTTTCGGCTGGCTCGAGGGACTCGACCAGACCAGCGGGTACATCGTCCCACCGACGTCCTCACGTCGGCCGACCACCTCGTCCCTCATGTTGATCGCATTGGCTTGATACCGGCCCGGCTGCTTGCCTGGCAGTGTCACATTGCCGATGGAATCCGCGAGGAAGGCGTGCGTCGAGACATAGCCGACCACCTGGTTGCGGTCGTTGACGTCGAGCGCGCGCGAGGAGTACCCGATGTTCAAGGGGAAGACGGTCCGGAGCGAGTAGGCCGCCGCCGGGAGCAGCGCGGCCGAAGGGAGCGCGCCGCGAGCACTCGCCAGCGGCGCAAGCGCCGCATCGGTCGAGCACCCGATCGAAGCGGCAAGAAGGAGGAAGGGGGCCGAGCGTCGCATGAGCCTCTCGTGGGATTGGGGATCTCGGGAAACGCCCCCGGCCACCCTCGTTTCTCAGGTGCCGCCGAAATTGCGGCCCGGCAGCGCACCCCCCCGGCCGGCTGGGCCCCCCGGGAGCGGTGCGGCATCTGGGACACACCCTCCCGAACTCCTGTGCGGCGGCGTTTCTTCCCCCGGGTCACCCCCCGCAGACCAATGACCCATCTTCTCCGCTTCGTCGCAGCTGCGTCGCTGCTCGCCGTTCCCCTCCTCGCGCAGCGTCCGGCCCGTCCGGCGGCCGCTCGCACCGACTCCACCGCTCCCCGCCCGGCCATCACGGCCGAGCACATCGGTGGCCTCCGCGCCCGTGACATCGGCCCGGCGATGACCAGCGGCCGGGTGATGACCGTGGCCGTCCATCCGGACAACCCGGCCATCATTTATATCGGGACCGCATCGGGCGGCCTCTGGAAGTCGGTGAGCGGCGGTGCCTCGTGGACCCCGATCATGGACCGCGAAGGGTCCTACTCGATCGGCTGGATCACCCTGGACCCGAAGAACCCGAACGTCATCTGGGTCGGCACCGGGGAACGCAACTCGCAGCGCTCCGTGGCCTATGGCGACGGCGTCTACAAGTCCGAAGACGGCGGCCGCTCCTGGAAGAACGTGGGCCTCAAGAACTCGGAGCACATCGGCCGCATCGTCGTCCACCCGAAGAACAGCGACATCGTCTACGTCGCGGCCCAGGGGCCGCTCTGGAGCAGTGGCGGCGATCGCGGCCTTTACAAGACCACAGACGGTGGGAAGAGCTGGGAGCAGGTGCTCAAGATCTCCGACCACACCGGCGTCAGCGACGTGGTCATCGACCCGCGCAACCCCGACGTGATCGTGGCCAGCGCCTACCAGCGTCGGCGCCACTTCTTCACCCTCATCGATGGCGGGCCGGAGAGCGCGATCCATCGCTCCACCGATGGCGGCAAGACCTGGACGAAGGTCAACACCGGGCTCCCCAACGAGGAACTGGGACGCATCGGGTTGGCGATCTCGCCGATCAACCCCGACATCCTGTACGCCGTCGTGGAGGCGGCGAATCGGAGAGGCGGCATGTACCGCTCCACCGACAACGGCGTGACCTGGGAACGGCGCATGGACTACAACCAGGGCTCCATGTACTACGGCGACGTCTTTGCCGACCCGCACCAGCTCGACCGCATCTACATCCCGGACGTCAACTTCCAGGTCAGCGATGACGGCGGGCGCTCGATGCGCGCCCTCGGCCAGCGCTACATGCACGTCGACAACCACATCATCTGGGTCGACCCGAAGAACCCCAACCACTACCTCGTCGGCAACGACGGCGGGCTCTATCGCTCGTGGGACCGCGGGGCCACCTGGACCTTCTTCGAGAACCTCCCGCTCGCCCAGTACTACGACGTCGAC
>JAEUJL010000270.1 GCA_016794835.1 Gemmatimonadota bacterium
CCTCCTCGGGATCGGGGCCCAGGTGCGGAGCGGGTTCACTCCGGCGACGGCGCTGCACGGGCGCCTGCCCGGTGAGAGCCACACCCTGGTCCTCACGGCGGGACGGCGGGAAGGGGTCCTCCCGAACAGCGCCGTGGTCGCACCGGAGGGGCTGGTCGGCCGCCTGACCTTCGTGGACGACCGCACGAGCCACGCCATCCTCTGGTCGCACCCGAACTTCCGGGCCTCGGCGATGTCCGCAGACGGTCAGACGGTGGGGATCGTGGCACCGCACCTCACCGGCCAGGCGAGCACCGCCTGTCGCGGGTTGGATGAGACCGCCTGTGCGGACCCGGACCGGATGCTGCTGGAGTTGCGCGGGGTGGCCTATCGCGATGCCCTGGACACCGGGACGACGATTGTGACGACGGGACTGGGGGGCGTCTTTCCGCGTGGCATCGTGGTCGGGCGGGTGATTGGCGAGATCCCGACCACCGCGCAGTGGACGCGAACCTACCTCCTCCGTGCAGCGGCGCACCCGGCGTGGGTGTCGGCGGTGCTGATCCTCTCGCCGTCGATCCAGGGGACCGACGTCTCCGGTGCCTGGCCCGATTCGTCGGGCGCCGAGGCCGCGCGGGCGCGGGCCGTCGCCGCCGGTGACTCGTTGCGCCAGCTCAATGACGCGGCGCGCCTGGCCGAGCTCCAGCGGGTCACGGATTCGATCGCGATGAGTGGCGGCGCCGCGCCCCGCGACTCCGTGCGGAGGGTGCCATGAACAGTCGTGGCGTGCGCACCCTGGTGTTGTGCTTCTTCCTGATCATCCTGCATTTCTCGTTGACGCCGCTCGTCGCCTGGCGGGTGACGCCGGACTTCCTGGTGATCGCGGTGCTCCTCGCCGCGGTCCGCCTGCGCCCCGGGGTCGCCGCCGTGACCGGACTGGTGGTTGGCCTGCTGGGGGATGCCCTCCTCCCGGAAGCCTTCGGGGTGGGGGCGTTCACGCTCACGGTGCTCGGCTTCGCCGCGTCGTGGTTGAAGGCGGTGTTCTTCTCCGACAATGTCATGCTGCATGCCGTGTTCTTCTTCGGCGGCAAGTGGGCCCATGACATCATCTCGGTGGTGCTGCGGCAGCAGGTCGGTTGGGGTGATGGCGCCGCGCAACTCCTGCTCTGGTCACCGCTCGCGGCCGCGGTGACGGCCGTGGCCGGTCTCGTCCTGCTCGTGCTGTTTCGTGGAATCCTCGAACCGCCCGGGACATGAGTTTCCATCCGAATGACATCCAGCGGCGCGGGGTCGCCGCAACGGCGGCGATCCTGGTGGCCATGACGGCCCTGGGCAGCGCGTTCTTCCGGGCGCAGGTGCTCGACGACGCCGCGTACCGGCTCTCCTCGGAGCGCAATCGGCTCCGGCAGGTCCCGCTCCCCGCCGCGCGCGGGGTGATCTACGATCGGCACGGCGAGATCATCGCGGAGAACGTGCCCGGCTACTCGGTGTCGATCCTCGGCGCGTCACCGGACTCGTTGCGGTCGACCCTCGTCGCGCTCACGCGGATCCTTCCCCTGAGCGAGGGGGAGGTGAATCGGGCCGTCCAGCGGTTCCGCAAGGATCCCAATCGTCCCACGGTGATCCTCTCCGATGCCTCGTACGACCAGGTGGCCATCCTCGAGGAACATCGGGTGGAATTCCCGAGCCTCATCATCCAGTCGGCGCCCAAGCGCTATTACCCCGACGGCCCGGCGGTGGCCGCGTTCACCGGGTACACGGGGCAGATTCGCGACACCGAACTGGGGACCGAGGCGTTCGAGGGGTACAAAAGCGGGCAGGAGATCGGCCGCTCGGGGTTGGAGCGACAGTACGAGTCGGAGCTCCGCGGGCGAGAGGGGAGCCGCTTTGTCGAAGTGGATGCGCGCGGCCGCGTGGTGCGCGACGGCGCTGACCGCGACTTCGACGCCCCGGTCGCGGGCCAGGCGCTCAAGACCAACATCGACCTCGACCTGCAGCGGTTCATCGCGAATTATCTCGGCGACACCCTGGCGGCCGGGGTCGTCGCCATCGAGCCGAAGACGGGGGCGGTGCTCGCGCTGCACAGCTCCCCATCGTTTGACCCGAACCGGTTCATCGGGGGCATCCAGCAGGATTACTGGGACGAGCTGAACGCGGACAAGGTGCGGTTGCCGCTGTACAACAAGGCGATGCAGGGACTGTATCCCCCGGCCTCCACCTTCAAGCTCGCCACCGCCGCCCTGGCCCTGCAGGATGGCCTCGTGGACTTCGATACCCGGATGCCGCGGCCCTGCACGGGTGGCTATGTCTACGGCTCGCGATCCTGGGGGTGCTGGGACAAGGGCGGACATGGCGCCGTCACGCTGAGCGAGGCGATCGCGAAGTCCTGTGACGTCTATTTCTACCAGCTGGGACTGCGGATGTCGCTCTCGCGCCTGCTTGCCGGCGGCGTGAGCCTCAAGATGGGGGAACGCTCCGGCATCGACCTGCCGAGCGAAGTAAAGCCGCTGTGGCCCGCCAGCACGGCGTACCTGGACTCCACCTTCGGGAGAGGCAACTGGAGTAACGGAGAAACGTTGAACCTGTCGATCGGCCAGGGGAAGAACTCTCAAACCGTACTGAACATGGCGCGGTTCTACACCGCGCTCGCCACCGACGGATTCGCCGCCAGGCCCGAAGTCGTCGCCCGCGCGCCGGAACGCACGCAGATCCTCAAGCTCACCCCGGCCCAGTTCGCCGGGCTGCGCGCCGCCATGGGCGACGTGGTCTCCGGGCGCGGGACCGCGGGTAGTGCCGCAATCGAGGGTGTTCAGCTGGCCGGGAAGACCGGGACCGCACAGAACGAGACCTCGCGCGACCATGCCTGGTTTGTCGGCATGGCGCCCCAGGACGATCCCAAGATCGTCGTCGCCGTCATGCTCTGGCAGGGTGAGCACGGCTACGCCGCCGCGCGCATCGCGTCGAAGATCATCTCGCACTTCTTCAAGCGCCCC
>JAEUJL010000361.1 GCA_016794835.1 Gemmatimonadota bacterium
CGCGACATTGCCTCGCGCGCGGCCAAGGAAGCCTGTGACTCCGGCCGTGGCGTCGGGCCTGGTGGACTGGGCGTGTACCTCGACTTCCGCGACGCCATCAACCGGCTCGGGCGCGACAAGATCGCCGAGCGGTACGGCAACCTGTTCGAGATGTACCAGCGCATCACCGATGAGGACCCGTACCAGGTCCCGATGCGCATCTACCCGGCGGTGCACTACACCATGGGTGGGCTCTGGGTGGACTACAACCTGATGAGCACCATCCCCGGCCTGCACGTGCTGGGGGAGGCGAACTTCTCGGACCACGGCGCGAACCGCCTGGGAGCGAGCGCCCTCATGCAGGGGCTCGCCGATGGGTATTTCATCATCCCGTACACC
This sequence comes from Gemmatimonadota bacterium, assembly GCA_016794835.1. Taxonomy (GTDB): domain Bacteria; phylum Gemmatimonadota; class Gemmatimonadetes; order Gemmatimonadales; family Gemmatimonadaceae; genus RBC101. The sequence goes on from JAEUJL010000361.1 coordinate 379, forward strand.
ATCGGCCACTATCTCGCCGGCACCAAGCTCGAGCCGGTGAGCGTCGACCACCCCGAGGTGCGGGCCGCCGAGCGCGCGGTGGAGGACCGGACCAAGCGCTTGCTGTCGATCGGTGGCAAGCGCAGCGCGCAGTCGTTCCATCGCGAGCTGGGCCGGATCATGTGGGACAAGTGCGGGATGGCGCGCGACGCGGCCGGCCTCAAGGAGGCCCTGCAGCGCATCCCGGCGCTCCGCGAGGAGTTCTGGTCCAACGTGACGGTGCCGGGGAGCGGGGCGGAACTCAACCAGTCCCTGGAGGTCGCGGGACGCGTCGCGGACTTCCTCGAGCTGGCCGAGTTGATGTGCACCGATGCGTTGCACCGCGAGGAGTCGTGCGGCGGCCACTTCCGCACGGAGCACCAGACCGAGGATGGAGAGGCGCGACGCGATGACGAGCGCTTCACCTACGTGGCCGCGTGGGCGCACGCCGGGGAAGGGAAGGCGCCGATCCTCCACAAGGAACCGCTGGCGTTCGAGAACGTCCAGCTGGCCACCCGTTCGTACAAGTGATGCCGATGAAACTCACGCTGAGAGTCTGGCGCCAGGCGGGGCCGAACGCCGACGGCGCGTTTCGTGAATACCAGGCCAACGACGTGTCGCCCGACATGTCCTTCCTGGAGATGCTGGACGTCGTGAACGAGCAGCTCACCGCCAAGGGGGAGGTGCCGATCGCGTTCGACCATGATTGCCGTGAGGGGATCTGCGGGATGTGCGGCCTCATGATCAACGGGTCGGCGCACGGGCCGATGCCGGCGACGACGACCTGCCAGCTGCACATGCGGTCGTTCACCGACGGGGAGACGATCACGATCGAGCCCTGGCGTGCCACGGCATTTCCCGTGTTGCGTGACCTGTGCGTGGATCGCGGGGCCCTGGATCGCATCGTGCAGGCCGGTGGCTTTGTCTCCGTCCAGACGGGGAATGCGCCGGACGGCAACGCGCTGCCGGTGCCCAAGCAGGACGCCGACGCGGCGATGGATGCGGCGGCGTGCATCGGCTGCGGGGCCTGCGTGGCCGCGTGTCCCAATGCCTCCGCGTCGCTGTTCACGGCGGCGAAGATCGCCCACCTGGGGCACCTCCCGCAGGGACAACCCGAGCGGTATCGCCGGGCCCTGAAGATGGTCGCGCAGATGGACCTGGAGCACTTCGGCGGGTGCACGCTGTTTGGCGAGTGCCAGGAAGCCTGTCCCAAGGAGATCTCCATCGACACGATCGCGTGGATGAACCGGGACTTCCTGGCGGCAAGCGCGTTTGAGCT
>JAEUJL010000372.1 GCA_016794835.1 Gemmatimonadota bacterium
CAACGCCACCCGCGTCTCGTCCCACAGCTGGTGCCCCAGGAAGATCGGGGAATTGGACGCCACCGCGAGCGCGATCGGCGTGGCCAGCTGTGCCGCGTTGTACCAGTCGGCAAACTCGGCGGGAGTCACGCGGAGGTGCACCTGGAACGAGGTGTTCGCCCCCTCGAGCGTGATGTCCTTCGCGTTGAGGGTCAACGGGTCTTCCCCGTCGATGCGCACCTCGAAGGGGGCATGGCGCAACGCCTGCAATCCTTCGTTGAGCGCACGATACCGCGGCAGGTCGGTCAGCGCCGCCGGGGTCAGGTCACGCTCGGTCAGCGTCGGCAGGATCCCCACGGGCACCACACGCCCGTCAAACGCCATCGCCGTCCGGTTGATCGAGGCGAGCGCGTTGTGCAGCTCCATCTGCAGGGCGGCAAACGGGGTCCCGCGCGCCGTCACCGGCGAGAGGTTGTACTCCAGGTTGAACTTGTCGATCTCGACTGTGAGGTGCGGGTCGAGGTTCGCGGCGAGCAGCGCCCGATTCACGGGCAGTGCGTTGCCGTCCCGGTCGATGATGCACAACTCAAGCTCGGCGCCGAGGGTGCGCTCCCCCTCACCAAAGCCGGGACGGGCAAGCAGGGAATGCAGTACGGCGGCCTGCGCACGCGTCGCGTCGCGAAAGCGCTGGAATTGCTCGGGCGTGAACGCGCTCGAACCGATCGCCTGGGACACGGCACGACCTCGACGGGGAGGGGGCGTCTATCGTCGCCCCCCCTGCCCGGCACCGCATCGGGGGATTCCCCCGCACCCTGTGCGGGATCAATCCACCCCCATCTCCTACCCGCGGCGCCGCGACGAGGCGTTGATGAACTCGCGGAAGACGTGGCGCGTGTGCGGGTCCGTCATCTCGAACACCTCGGGGTGCCACTGGACCCCCAGCATGAAGTGCCCGTCGGACGCCATCTCCACCGCCTCGACCAACCCGTCCGGGGCCACGGCACAAGGCGCCAGCGACGGCGCCAGGGTCTTGATCCCCTGGTGGTGCATGCTGTTCACCGGGATCCGGTCCAGTTCCATCAGGTCCCGCAGCCGCGACCCCTTCGTCAGGCTGACCTCGTGCGCCAGGTGGTCGCGGTCGAAGCCGTACGTCGGGAAGTAGTCGTGCTTGATGGACGCAGGCACCTGCTCCTCGAGGTCCTGCCAGAGGGACCCACCCAGGGTGACGTTCATGACCTGAAGGCCGCGGCACAGCCCGAGCAACGGCTTCCGGTCCTCCACGGCCCAGCGGGTGACCTGCATTTCCACCCGGTCCCGGGCCGCGTCGATCCGGCCGAGCTTGGGATGCGGATCCTCGCCAAAGTGCTTGGGATCCACGTCGACCCCCCCGGGGATCAGGATCCCGTCGCAGGCGTCATAGACCGACCAGAGCGCCTCCGGCTCATCGTCGAGGAGCGGGATCAGGGTCGGGGCGCCACCCGCCAGGGCGACGGCGATGTAATACCGCTGGTTCATCACGTCAGACTGTGGCAACCCGCTCGGAATCCCGTCGATTGCCTGCAGCGTCTGCGTCGTTACGCCGATAAGTGGGCGCTTGTACATGAGTCCGTAAACCCTCGTGTGATATCGAGTTACGTCCCGCCCGCCCCGCCGGTGCACCATCACCGTCCCGTCACGCTCGCATCAAGAGCATGTGACGTGCCCATAAGGTACCCCGCAATCGCGCCGCTGCCACCTCCCATCCCTCGCCCCGCCCGTCGGCGGCCCGTAATCTTCCGTTCCGCAGCACCGCACTCCCTCGCTGCGTACTCCCTCCGTACCCCCGCCCCCGTGCAATGCTCGGCATGACGCTTCGAAAGCTCCATCGGGTGACCCTCGCATGCATCGTCGGGGTCACTCCCCTGGTCGCCGGCGGTCAGGCAGCCCCAGCCGTCAAGCTCACGGCCGAGGAGGTGCGCGCCCTGGCCGCCCTGCATGTGGCCATCAATGCGGCCGTGGACTCCGCAGACGTTGAGCTGGCCCGGGCGAGCAACAAGAAGCTGGAGGCACAAAAAGAGGGACGCGACAAGCTGCGCGCCCGCATTGCGCAGATCCTCGCATCAGCCAACCTCACCAACGGGGAGTTCGAGCGTCGCCGCTTTTACGTGAGCACCGATGGGGAAGCGCGCGCCACCTTCGATTCCGCGATCGCGAAGATCACCGGCGCCCCGCTCCCGGGCTCCCTCCCCGCCGCCCCTCCCGCCGCGGCTCCGTCCACGGCCCCGGTCGCCGTCCCCGCCGGACCGGTGGGAGTCCACCTCGGCCACGTCGTCAACGCGTTCAGCGACACGCCGGGCGGCGCGGGACTCCTCGCGACCGCCTTCACCGAGGCACGCATCGCGATCCAGCACGCCGAACTCGGGGCGCGCAACCCGACCAACCTCGACGGGATGAAGCTGCACGCCGGCCACGTCATCCATGCGGTGGACCCGACGGTGGTCACCCAGGGTCCCGGGCGCGGCTACGGTGTGCGCAAGGCAGTGAACGGCGTGATCGCCCACACCGAGCTGGCGGCCAAGGCGGAGGGTGCGTCGGCCAACGTCACGACCCACGCGCGTCACATCACGACCGCCGCGCGGACGACGCTGGAGCGGACGGCGCAGGTGATCGCGATGGCGGACAAGGTGCGCGCCGCCACGACGGCCGAGGAAGCCGCGGGATTCATGGCGCAGCTGGTCTCCCTGGCCCAGCAGCTGGTGGCGGGGCGCGACGCGAACGCCGACGGGTTGATCCGCTGGGATGACCCTGAAGGCGGATTGCAGCAGGCGCAGGAGCA
>JAEUJL010000375.1 GCA_016794835.1 Gemmatimonadota bacterium
ACGGTCTGGAACAACAGCCAGCCGTTGAGGGACGCAATGACCGTTGCCACGGTGTAGGCCAGCGCCTTCACCCACCCGGGGTTCACGAACGACCCCATCTTCTGCTTGTCGGACGTGAACATGACCAGGGGAAAGACCGCGAAGGACAGTTGCAGCGAGAGGATGACCTGGCTGAGGATGAGCAGTTTGGCCGTGCCCTGCTCGCCGTACAAGATGGCCGTGATCGCGGCGGGCACAATGGCAATGGCGCGGGTCAGCAGGCGGCGCAACCAGGGGCGCATGCGGATGTTGAGGAACCCTTCCATCACGATCTGCCCGGCCAGGGTCCCGGTGAGCGTGGAGTTCTGCCCGGACGCGAGGAGCGCGAGGGCGAACACCGTGCTCGCCGCACCCACCCCCAGGAGCGGGGAGAGGAGCTGGTACGCGTCCTGGATCTCGGCCACCTGGGTGTTCCCGGACCGGTGAAAGGTCGCCGCCGCGACGATCAGGATCGCGGCATTGATGAAGAGCGCAATGGAGAGCGCGATCGTCGAATCCGCAAACGCATAGCGGACCGCCTCGCGCTTCCCCTCCACCGACTCCTCGTACTTGCGCGTCTGCACGATCGACGAATGCAGGTAGAGGTTGTGCGGCATGACGGTGGCGCCGAGGATGCCGATGGCGATGTAGAGCATCTCCGGGTTCCGGAGGATCTCCGTCGTCGGGAGGAAGCCCCGGGCCACCGCGCCCATGTCCGGCCGCGAGACAAACAACTCAAAGAGAAAGCACATGCCCACCACGGCCACCAGGGCAATGACCAGGGCCTCCAGCAGGCGGAACCCCTTGTTCTGCAGGTAGAGCACGACGAGGACGTCAAACGCCGTGATCGCCACCCCCCACGGGAGCGAGATGCCGAACAGCAGGTTGAGCGCAATCGCCGTCCCGATCACCTCCGCCAGGTCGCACGCGGCAATCGCCACCTCGCACAGGACCCACAGCGCGAAGTTCACCGGGGCGGAGTAGTGGTCGCGGCAGGCCTGGGCGAGATCTCGCCCGGTGACGATCCCCAGCTTGGACGCCAACCCCTGGAGCAGGACGGCCATGAGGTTGGAGATCAGGATCACGCTGAGGAGCGTGTACCCGAACCGTGATCCCCCGGCGAGGTCCGTGGCCCAATTGCCGGGGTCCATGTAGCCGACGGCCACCAGGTATCCCGGGCCGGCGAAGGCGAGGAGTTTCCGCCACTTGGACAGGCCGTGCACCGTGACACTGCGGTGCACCTCGGCCAATGACGGCGCCTCGCGCGTGCGACGCCAGCCGGGCTCGGCCGGGGGTGGGGCAACGACAGGGGGTGACGACACGGTTGCAGCGGCAGAGGGTGGCCACGAGCGACGCGCCGAAGCGGGTCGGCGTAACTTTTTGTTAGTCTAGACTAAATCAGCTCCCGGGGCAATGGGCCGGCCCGCCGCGCCGCGTCGTGGCCGCGCCGCCGCTGCATTGACCTGGTCGGCGTCTACAAGGCGTCTTTTGCCGCGCGCTGGTGCTGCGCCGAGGTTGCCGCGGTCACCAACGCCCACAGGAGCCCCCATGCGGTTGTCCCCGTCCCGATTGCGGCTGCCCTCACTGGCCGTCGCCGTGTTCATCGCCGCGTGCGGCACAGACCCGGCCGCGCCGATCGACCGATCGCGACATGCCGGAGCGGCTGCGGACGTCAGCCCGGCCGCGGTGCCGGAGGCCGCGGTCGCCGTCCTCTCCGGGAATGCGCAGGCGATCGCCGCCGCCTCATTCCTTGTCCCGCCCGGTGTGCCCCTTCCCCCCTTTGTGGAGGCGCGACTGTACGCGATCGCCAACATCGCGATGCACGATGCGCTGAATGCGATCCAGCCGCGGTATGAGCGGTACGCACTCACGAGCGCCGCAGCGCCGGGGGCACACCCTGCCGCCGCCGCGCTGTCCGCCGCGCACGACGCCATCATCGCGGCGGCCCCCGGAGCCCAGGCAACAACCGACCAGTGGTATGCCACCGCGATCGCCCCGTTCCTCGGCCGACCGGGGGTCAGTGAGGGAATCGCCGTTGGGGCGCAGGCCGCGGCGGCCATTGTCGCCCGGCGTGCGGCGGACGGGACCGCAGGCGGCGGCGTGGCACCCTACACACCTGGTGCTGCCATCGGCGA
>JAEUJL010000390.1 GCA_016794835.1 Gemmatimonadota bacterium
CCGCACGACATCCCACGCCGAATGTGCCATCACATCGTCCTCCCCGCGGCCGACGCCAGCTCGCGCACCATCTTGTCCCAGAAGGTCCGTGCCCGGTACACCGACGCCACCGGGACCCGTTCATCGAGCCCGTGTGATCGCTCGTCCTCCGGCTGCACGGCGATCGCCGCCACCCCGAAGACCGGCACACCAGCATTCCGGAGGTAGAGTCCGTCGGTCGCCCCGTTCGACATCCCCGGCACCACGAGCGCTTGCGGCCAGTACTCCCCGGCCAGCCGCTCCACCGTCGCCATCACCTCGGGCATCAGCGGCGACGCCCCACTCGGCGTTGGCGGATAGGTGAGCGTGATCGCGATCGTGGTGTCGGCCATCACCCGCGCGAGCGTCGCGCGGACCGATTCCACGTCGGTCCCCGGCATCACCCGGCAATTGATCGTCGCCGTCGCCGACTGTGGGAGCGCATTCTCCGCGTGCCCGCCGCGCAGCATCGTCGCCACGCAGGTCGTGTGCAGGCCGGCGCCGAGATGCGGAGCCGCGAGGAGCCGCTCGATCGCGGGCCCCGACGTCTCCCCGCGCCCGGCCGCGCGCATGTCATCCGCCAGCTGCCCACGCTCCACCTCGGCGCCCTTGGCATACGACGCCTGGGACACCGGGTTGTACTCCACGGGAAAGCGATGGGCCGCCAGCCGCGAGAGCCCGGCCGCCAGGGCGTAGATCGCGTTGTCCGGTCGCGGCAGCGACGAGTGCCCCCCTTCGTTGGTGGCCGTCGCCTCGAACGCGATATACGTCTTCTCCGCGGCCTGCAGGTCGAACACATGACGGCCGGCTTCGGACTTGTAGACCCCGCCAGCGTCCGTGTTCAGGGCATACGCGGCCTCCCTGAGCCGCGGCACGTGCTTGAGCAACCAGACGATCCCGCTTTCCGCCGTGGTTTCCTCATCGCAGGTGAGGACGAGGATGATGTCGCGCTGCGGCACGAACCGCTCGCGCTTCATCGTCACCATGTTGGCCACGATGACACTGGCGCCCGCCTTGTTGTCCAGCACGCCGCGGCCGAGGAAGAACCCGTTCTCCTCCCGCAACACGAAGGGGTCGTACTTCCAGTCCTTGCGCTCGGCGTTCACCACGTCGAGGTGCGCCATCAGCAGGATCGGCTTGGCGGACCGGTCCCGCCCGCGCAACGTCGCCACCACGTTCAGGCACGCCGGCGTGGGGCCGATGACCTGGACGTCGGCGGCCGGGTATCCCGCCGCGAGGAGTCGTCGCGCCACGGCGCGAGAGACCTGTGAGACCTTTCCTCCCATCGGGGAGGAGTTGATCTCGAGCATCTCCTTGAGGATGGCGCGATGCGCACTATCGGGGTGCGCGCGGCCCTGCGCGTTGGCCGAGGAGGCCAGCAGGGCGAGGGCGACCATCGCGCGGTTCATGAGCGCTGTTTTCATCCCGCCAAGATGCCCGCCCCTACCCCGGTCTCGCGAGGGGGGACGTCCCACCAGGGGAGGTCCGCACCTGCTCCACGCCGCGGCTCCGCCCAGGCGTGTCCCGGGATCCCGAAACTTGCCGCTACGGCGATACGCGACGATAGAAGCCATCGCCGATCACGAGTCGGGTCACCCGTCCCCCTTCCTCGACGAACTGCACCACCTCTCCCACCGCACCACCCCCGGTGCGCGCCATCATGCGGAATCGCCCGCCGCCGAGGGGTTCCAGTTGGGTGGGCTCGTCCACGCTGCCCGCGTTAGGCGCAATGAGCACCAGCTTGTTGTTGAGCAGCACCACCTGCTGGTCGCCCCAGGCATCGCGGTACAACCCGGCAAAACGTCCCCAGGCGGGGTCCCACGCCACCACCGCGGGCTTCACCGCCGCCGCTTTCGCCACTGCAAACCCGACGGTGCTCATGAGCTGCCGAGCGATCGCCGAGGGATCGGAATCGTTGGTGTTGGTCAACACGATCACCGCCACCTTGTCATCCAGCTGAATCATCGTCTGCGTCGTGTTCCCCAGGTATCCGCCGCCGTGTCCCACGTAGGTGCGGTCCCGGAACCGGCTGATGCCAAAGCCGATTCCCGTCCCCGACTGCCAGTTCTCCTCCACGGAGCGCACCCGGTGCATCTCGCGGAGCGAGCCGGTGCTGAGGATCTGCCGTCCCCCCATCTTCCCCCGGCGGAACTGGGCGGAGGCGAACTTCGCCATGTCTTCGACATTCGAGGTGATCCCCGTCGCCGCCCCCATCCCGCGCGCATCAATGAAGGGAATGAGCGCACGTGAGCCGTCGGGCATGCGGCGTCCATATCCCACCGTCAGCCCGGGAACGTTCTGGTCCACGCTGGATTGGGTCATCCCGAGCGGGGCGTAGATGTGCTGTTGCACATAGTCGGCCCAGCGCTGTCCGCTGACCGCCTCGACGACCATCCCGGCGATGGTATAGGCCAGGTTCGAGTACTTCCATCGCGTGGCCGGCGGAAACGCCGCCTGGCGGTTGGCCATCAACTGCTTCACTTCCTCGGTGGTCGGGAAATCGTTGGTCGACCAGTGATCGCCCGCCTCGCGCGGGAGCCCCGAAGCATGCGTCAGGAGCTGCTCAATGGTCACCTCGCCGTCGTCGTTCCCCGCCGGCTTGAGCGTGAACCACGGCAGGTGCTTCGAGACGGGATCATCGAGCCGCACCTTCCCCTGCTCGCGCAGCTGCATGATCGCCGTGGCCGTGAAGAGCTTGCTGTGCGACGCCATGCGGAACAGGGTGCTGGGCGTCATCGGTCGCTTTGACTG
>JAEUJL010000393.1 GCA_016794835.1 Gemmatimonadota bacterium
CCCACCCGCGTCCACACGACCACGGAGGGCGTGCGCACCAAAGGCACCGGCGGCGACACCGAGTGCGGCAAAGCAGACCCCGAGCCGGAGGGCAGATCGCGTCATGCCGAATGGTAGCACCGCGGCGCGCGCCGGCGCGGCCTCGCAGCGAAACCGCCGCGGCCACACCCGCCTTGCGCCACCCGGCGTGCGCGAGTCATCCTCCCGCTGGTCACTCCCCATTCTTCACCCGTCATGTCTCGCGTGCGCGTCGCCATCGTCCAGGGGGAGATCCTCCCGGACTGGGAAGGGTGCCTGGATCGCACGCGAGTGCTGGCCCGGGAAGCGGCTGGGGGCGGCGCGCAGTGTGTGGTGTTCCCCGAGACCTGGCTCCCGGGCTACCCCGCCTGGTTCGATGTCTGCCGCGACATGGGGCTGTGGGATCATGCACCCACCAAGGCGCTCCACGCGCGCTACGCCGCTGCGTCCGTCGACGTGCCGGGTGACACCGGTGCGGCCCTCGCCGACCTGGCGCGCACGCTCGGCGTGACGCTGGTGATTGGCGTGTCGGAGCAGGTGGCGACCGGGCCGGGCCGCGGGACGCTGTTCAACTCGCTCCTGACGTTCGGCCCGGACGGCACGCTCCTCAACCACCACCGCAAGCTGATGCCCACCCATACCGAGCGGTTGGTGTGGGGCCACGGCGACGCGGATGGCGTGCGCGCGGTCCCGACACCGGTGGGTCGCGTCGGTGGGTTGATCTGCTGGGAGCACTGGATGCCGCTCGCGCGCCAGGCACTGCACGACAGCGGCGAGGATCTCCACGTGGCCGCCTGGCCCGGGGCGCACGAGCGGAACCAGGTGGCGTCCCGCCAGCATGCGTTTGAGGGGCGCTGCTTTGTCCTCGTGGCCGCCTCGGTGATGCGCGGTGCCTCGCTGCCGCCCGGATTTGCCGTGGATCCGACGCGTGTGCCGTCACCCGATGCGTGGATCGTTCGCGGGGGCAGCGCCATCATCGGGCCCGACGGCCAGTACGTCGTCGAGCCGGTGTACGACCGACCGACCATCCTCCACGCCGAACTCGACCTGGCCCGCATCCGGGAGGAGTCGATGGCCCTGGATGTCACCGGCCACTATGCCCGCCCCGACTGCTTCACCTTGCAGGTCCATCGACGCGGCCGCCTCGCGCCGGTGGACTGATCCCTGCCTGCCATGACACCACCGACTGACCTTCGCGTCTTCCTGGCCGACCAGATCCGCCGCGTCCACACCGGCAACGCGTGGCACGGCCCTTCCCTGCACGAGGCACTGGACGGCGTGACCGTCGCCATGGCCACGACGAAGGTCCTCCCGAGCGCCCACTCGATCCACGCCCTGACCCATCACGTCGCCGCGTGGGCCAACGAAGTCCTGCAGCGCCTCCGCGGCCGCGCGGCCCAGGCGCCGGACGAGGGCGACTTCCCCGATCCCGCCGCCCCCCTCGACGAGCTCGCCTGGAGGCGGCTCCTCGCACGCGTCGACGCCGTCCATGCGGAGGTCATCGAGGCGGTGCTCGCCCTCGATCCGTCGCTCCTCGACCGCACGGTGGGCAACGAGGCGTCAGCACCGTTAGGCACGGGACACTCCCACCAGGGGATGATCAACGGCCTCGTGCAGCACGATGCCTACCACGCCGGCCAGATCCTCCTGCTCAAGCGCGCCCTCCTCGCCCATCCATGACCATGCACCGTGCCATCCTCCCCGCCGGCGCCGCACCGCCGGTCGGCCCCTATGTTCCCGCGATCGGCTTCGAACGGCTGGTCTTCGTC
>JAEUJL010000437.1 GCA_016794835.1 Gemmatimonadota bacterium
CCTAACGCACGAAAGAACCGCGAATCCGTGGCGCCGGTGGACATCGTCGGGATCACCGGGATGTCGCCCCACATCTCCTTCGTGATCCGGCGGATGGGATCCATGACCTCATCGAGCAGCTTGGTGGCCGGTGACGGGGGGCGCTGGGAGCGGATCAACACCTTCACCCCGGTGTCACCGATCACGCGCCGCAGCGAATCGCGCACCTGCTCCGCGCTCTCGGTGGGGTAGATGCGGCAGTTGATGTTTGCCTCGGCGAGTTGCGGGAGGGCGTTCGTCGCGTGCCCACCCTTCAGTTCCGTCGCCACGCAGCTGGTCCGCAGCATGGAGTTGTAGCGTGGGTCGGCCGAGAGGACCCGCAGCGCCGCCGGGTCCTTCGGGTTGGCCACGATGGCGCGCATCGCGCGCCCGAGCGCCGGCTCCTCCTCGCTCGCGGACTTGGTGAAGAACTCCCGCGTGATCTCGCTCAGGTGCACGGGGAACTGGTAGCGCCCCACCTTGGCCAGGGCATCGGCCAGCTGCGTGATCGCATTGTCGTCGCGCGGGACGGACGAGTGCCCGCCCTTGTTGGTGACCTGCAGCGTGAAGTTGGTCGTCACCTTCTCCGCCGCCTGCACGGTGTTGAACAGCACCTTGCCGTTCCGGTGGGTCCCGCCGCCGCCCTCATTGATCACCCACTCGGCTTCCATCTTGTCCGGGTGGTTCTTCAGCAACCAGTCGACGCCATTGAACGGCCCGCTCTCCTCGTCCGCCGTCAGCGCGATGATGATGTCGCGTTCCGGGACCCACCCCTCGCGCTTCATCCGGAAGACGTTGGCCACGAAGATGGCGGCCATCGCCTTGTCGTCCGCGGTCCCGCGGCCGTAGTAGTAGCCGTCCTTCTCGGTGAACTTGAACGGCGGGAACTCCGGGGACCAATCCTCGGGCAGCGCCTCGACCACGTCGATATGCGCGAGCAACAGGAGCGGCTTGCCGGCGGCGGCCCCGCGCGTGCCGCGCAGTCGCGCGACGAGGTTGTGCTTCTCCGGCCGCGGCCCACCCACAAAGATGTCCGCCTCGGGGATCCCCGCCTCCCGCAGCCGCCGGGCCATCGCCACCGCAGCGGTAGTGATGTTCCCGGTCGTCACCGAGGTGTTGATCTCGACCAGTTCCTTGTAGACGGCATGGGCGAGCTGCTGGTCCGCATTGAGCTGGCCGGGGCGGTACACCGGCGGCGTGACCTGCGCGGCGGCGACGACCGGGAGACAGAGGGCGGCGAGCACACCACCGGCGAGACGGGAGGACAAGGACCGCATGGAAGGTCGGGCGTCGGGTGAAGGAGGGGGCCCCCGATTGTAACGCGCGCCGTCGCCCAGCGCTAACTTGCCCGCACCGTTTTCCCACCCGACCCATGCGCGCCTCACCCTGGCTGGTTCCGTTCCTTCTCCCCGTGCTGCTCCCGGCGCAGGATCGCCTGCGCACGATGCCACGGTTCGACCGGTACCAGCAATTCAGCCGCCTGATCCCGGGCGCGATGACGTCGGGCGCCATCGTGGCGACCTGGGATGCGGACTCGCGCGGGTTCCGCTACCAGCACGCGGGCAAGGCCTGGCAGTACGACCTGGCGACGCGACGCGCGACCCCGTCCACCGCGAGCAGCACGCCTAACGGCGGCCGACGTGGCGGGCCGGAGCGCGGCCGCCAGTACGACATGGCGCTGTCGCCGGACAGCACGCGCAAGGCGTTCTACCGCGATCGCAACCTCTGGATCTCCGACACCAGCGGGGCCAACGCCATCGCGGTGACCACGGACGGCAACGAGGGCACCCGCATCAAGAATGGCTCGGCCTCGTGGGTCTATGGCGAGGAACTCGGCCAGGTGACCGCCATGTGGTGGTCGCCGGACGGCAAGCAGCTCGCCTACTACCGGTTCGACGAGAGCCCGGTGAAGGACTTCTACCTGCAGATGGACCAGACCAAGGTGCAGGGTGCGCTCGATGTCGAGGCCTATCCCAAGGCCGGGACTCCCAACCCCGTGGTCGAGCTGTTCGTCTACGATGTCGCCAGCCGGCGCACGCAGCGCATCGACGTGCGGAATGGCCAGCCGTTCACCAACGACGTGGTGGGGCACTACGTGTACGCGGTGGGTTGGTCCCCCGACGGCCGCGAGCTCACGTTCAATCGCACCAATCGGCGGCAGAACGTCATGGAGTTCACGGCTTGCGCCCCGGCCACGGGCGCCTGTCGGGTGGTCGTTCGCGAGGAGTGGCCGTCGAGCTGGGTGGAGAACCATCCTGACATTCGGTTCCTCGCGGATGGACGACGGTTCCTCTGGGTATCGGAGCGCACCGGTTTCGCGAACATCTACCTCTACGACTTCGCCACGGGCCGCCAGCTGGCGGCGATCACCCGACATGAAGCCGAGGTGTCCCAGGTCGTGCGCGTCGATGAGGGCGCGGGGGTGGTGTGGTACCTCGCGCGCACCGGGGACAACCACATGAAGCTCCAATTGCACCGTGTGCGACTGGATGGCACCGGTGACGTGCGCCTCACGGACCCGGCGTGGAACCACACGGTCGCCGTGGCCCCCGACGGCCGGCACATCGTCGACGTCGCCCAGACCCACAACCGCCCGCCAGTCACGCGCCTGCTCGATGCCCGCGGCACGGTGCTCACGACCGTGATGGAGAGCTCCCTCGCCACCTACGACTCGCTGGGACTCCGTCGGGCCGAGCTGTTCACCTACAAGGCCGCAGATGGGGTCACCGAGCTGCATGGGCTGCTCCACCGGCCCAGCGACTTCGATTCCACGCGCCGGTATCCCGTGCTGGTCACCGTCTACGCCGGCCCGGCGACGAATGGCGCGCGGGAGACCTTCGTGACGCCGCACCCGCTGACCGAGCTCGGCTTCCTCGTCGTGAGCCTGGACTCGCGCAGCGCCGGGGGCCGCGGCAAGCGATTCCTCGACGCGATCTACCTCAAGCTCGGCACCGTGGAGATCGACGACCAGGCGGCCGGGGTGCGCGCG
>JAEUJL010000516.1 GCA_016794835.1 Gemmatimonadota bacterium
GGACAACCCGGGGCGCAAGGAGCCGTACACGGGCGAGGTGAACTACCAGAACGTGTTTGCCCACCTGGTGCGGAAGGGATATCGCGGCATCGTGGGGATGGAGCACGGGAATGCGCGGCCCGGTCGCGAGGGCGAGCGCGCCGACATCGACGCCTACGTGCGGGCCGACACGCCCTGACCGGTGCGCTATGAGGAGTTTCCGGTCCCACCGGAGCTCGCCGACCACCTGCTCTCCATCTGGAGCTTTGCACGGCCGGTGGAGAGCGAAGGGGTCGTCCAGCACTTTGTCCCGCCGGATGGGTGTGTCAGCATCGCCGTCGCGGCGCACGTGCAGCGGCCGACGGAAACCCTCCTGATCGGGGCACACGACCGGCCGCTCGTCGTGCCCATCTTTCCCGGCGATCGGTATTGGGGAATGCGGTTCTGGCCTGACGCTGGCGCGGCGTGCCTTGGCGTCGATGCCGGCGCCTGGGTCGGGCGCAGCGGACCGGCCCCGGCACACCTCGCGGCGCCGTCCGCGGGAGTGGTTCGCGCGTTGGACGAGGGGGCGGGGGACGAGGGCGTGCGCGATGCACTCGCGAGTTGGTCCCTTGCCAGTGGCTGGGGCGCGGTGGCGCTCGATGCTCCCGTGCGGCTCGCCGTTGTGGCCATTGTCGCGTCGAAAGGCGCGATCCCCGTGGGAGAGCTGCCGGGGACGGTCGGGCTGACCCCGCGGACGCTGCTTCGGCGATTCCGGGCCGCGACGGGGCTCACCCTCAAGCGCTACGCGAAGGTGCGCCGCTTTCGCGAGGCGGCGGCGCGGCACGTCGAGGCGCCCTCCACCACCTGGAGCTACATCGCGGCGGATGTGGGCTACGCGGACCACGCGCACCTCACGCGCGAGTTTCGCGAGATTCATGGAGCGCCGCCCCGTGAGGTGGCGCGGTTGATCGGACGGATCAGCCACGGGCGGATCCGACCCTGAGGTGGCGGATTCCTTCAAGCCACGCGGTGCGGGCCTTGGCACCTTTCCGTCGTCTTTCCCTTCGGAGCACCTGTGATGTCAGCTGTTGCGCGTGGCCTCGCCACCGTGTCGATCCTCGCTGCGGTCTCGTCGAACGCCCAGCCCGTGGCCTCGGACCCGGCCGCGCGTCGCGAGGCGATGCAGCTACTGGCGTATCTCGTCGGGTCGTGGAGTGGCGACGCGCGGATGACCCTTGGGCCGGGCCGCACGGAGAGTTTCCGGCAGACCGAGCAGGTGCGCTTCGCGGTCGGCGGCCAGGTGCTCGTGATCGATGGCGTCGGGCGGGCGCTGAAGGACGGTACACCGGGTGACACGGCGTTCCAGGCGTTTGGGATGCTCGACTGGCGTCCGGAGCGGGGGTACCAGTTGCGATCGATGACGCACGAGGGGCGGGAAGGGACCTTCGTGGTGACTCCGTTGGCGGAGGGACAGGGATTCACCTGGGGCTTTGAGGTGCCGGGCGGACGAACGCGCTACACGATCCGCCTGACCCCCGAAGGGGAGTGGCACGAACGCGGGGAGTTCAGCCGTGACGGCCAGCAGTGGTTCCAAACGATGGAGATGCGGCTGCGGCGCGTTGCGCGTTGAGATGGCGTGATGGGTCAGGGCACGAGCCGTCGCGTCGCCTCGTAGCGGGTCGCGGGAGTCCACGTCCGGCCACCATCCAATGATTCGTGCACGTCCAGGCGAAACAGCTCGCCGGCCGTGGGGGTGAACGTCAGGCGCGAGTGGACGCGCCCGCCGTCCGGGTTCACGTAGTAGGTACCGGCGCGCACGTTGTCGACCATAAGGGCACCGCCGCTGCCGAGTGCGCCCTCGAAGACGTCAAGCAGGCCGGAGACATCGTCGAGGGCACCCACACGATAGCGCTGCTGGGCGGCGTCATACGAGAGGGTGAGGACAAAGCGATACCCCGGTGCCGTCATGCGGCCCTCATAGGCCGCGCCGCCCAGCACCGGGACGAACTCTGACGCCAGCTCAAGCGAGGGCAGGACCGTGGATCGCGATGTGTCGGCGGGGAACTGGGTGCCCATCCATCGACCCAGCAGGAAACGCAGCGGGCGCAACCCGGCGCGCACCTGCTGGTGAATGGGCGGAACGCGCACCGGTGCCGCACTCCGCATCTCGGCGACGATGCCGCTGGCGTTCATCTGGGCGAGGCCCACGGGCCCCATCCCGTACGTGTTCCTGTCGCGCAGGAACCCGGCATAGGTTCGGGTCAGGCGCCGCATGGCAGCGGGGGTCAGCGATCCCGATGGGGCGACCGACGCGGAGTCGGCGAATTCTGCTGCGGCGGCGAGGCGAAAGAAGCGCAGCTGCTCGAGATTCTCATGCACCACGGTCCCGAGCGGCATGGGGGCGAAGTGGCCGGAGTACGCGGTGACCGGCCCCGGGTAGTCGACGAGCAGTTGCGACAACGCGACCATCGCGAGGCGTGAGTGCTGTTCTCCGACGTAATACGCGCCCCCGGCGACGGTCAGATCGCCAGTGAACAGCGCGTCCAGCTCGCGCACATGGACCACGGTGTTGTTCTCCGCCTCCGCCGGCCCGTAGTCCCGGAGGGTGACGGTGAGCCCCGCCAGGCGCAGCGTGCTCCCCGTCGGGACGAGGGAATCCGGCCGCGGCAGTCGGCGCTCGTAGTCGGCGCCTAACGCGGCAAGCCACCCGCCGGGCTGCAGCGCCTGGTCGTGGACGCCCTGCATCGCGTCCGCGGTCGGCCGGGTGGCGACGATCGGGGTGCGCGGAAACGCCGCCTTCAGTTGGTGCAGCCCGCCGAAGTGATCGGCGTGCGGGTGCGTGATGATCACCGCGGCGAGCGGCTTGCCTGTCGCCCGCAGGCTCGCGATGAGCCGGTCCACATCGCTCCGCAGGCACAGGGCGTCGATCAGCACGAGTCCCTCGGCCGACTCGATCCACCAGGCATTGGTGAAGTAGGAACGCGCGTCGCCGGTCGCGACATGGATCTGCGCGAGCGGCGCCCCTGGTGCTGCGGATTGCGCGCGGAGAGGCGTGAAGGCGCCAAGCAGGAAGGGCGCAGTGGAGAAGGCGTGGGCGAGGCGAGGGATACGCACAGTCGAGCCGATCGGTGAAGGAGCAGTCAGGGTAGCAGCCCAACGCGCGACGGCGAGGCACGAAGTGATCAACATCCGTCGCGATGGGGCGGGCGCTGGCTCGCCGCGGCCGGAGGTCAGGGATGCTCCACGACACGCATCCGCTTCATCTCTGAAGCGGGCTGGCCCTTCCATGTCGCGCCACGGTCAGTGGAGTGCTCGAAGCGCCAGATCAGGCCAGCGGACGTGGGGGCGAACGAAACGCGCCAGAAGTTGGGGTTCTGCAGCACGAGGGCGCCCGAGGCATCAAAGTCGCCATCGTAGACGTCAAACGCGCCGGTGCCAGCGTCCAGCAGGCTCATGCGGTACCGCTGGCTCGTCGAGTCATAGCCGACGGTCACGCGAAAGGCGACGCGAAACACTTCATCGAGCTCGAAGTACTTGCCGCCGAGCACCGGCCGAAAGCGCCACACGGCGGTCGCAGTGTCGCCAGCGACGCCGGAGGACACGCGGTAGCTCCCCTCGATGAAGCGGAGCCGTTCCCGCGCAGCCTGCGTCGTTCCGGTGGTGGTGCCCTGCGCGGCGAGGGGCAGGGCCGCAAGCAGCGTGGCGGTGAAGATGGAGGCAAGGGTCAGGCGGTGCATTGGAGTGAGGTGAGGGTCAAGAGGGAGCGCACGAGCGCTGCAGCGATGCCAGCGATACGAACGACGAACGTCCGTGTTCCTTGTGTGGGACGAGCGACCGCCTGCGCGTGATGAATCCGGAGAAGTGTGACTCCCGCGATCGCGCCGAGCCGATGATCATTCCCTCGATGCGTGGGTCGAGCGCGACCTGCGTAAACTCCTCAGTGCCGGAGGGGCCGTGTCACATCACCCACACCTGCTCACGGCACTCTGCGTGC
>JAEUJL010000527.1 GCA_016794835.1 Gemmatimonadota bacterium
CGCGACCCCCTTCGAGGTCAGCATCAGGGTGAGCATCATCAGCAGCTGCTGCGACAACGGCATGTCGATCCCCGCCGCCTGGGCCACGAAGACCGAGGCCAGCGCCAGGTAGAGCGTCGTGCCGTCGAGGTTGAAAGAGTAGCCCGTCGGCATGACGAACGACACGATACGGCGCGGCACGCCGAACTTCTCCATCGCCTGCATCGCCTGCGGCAGGGCCGCCTCGGACGACGCCGTGCTGAACGCAATGAGGAACGGCTCCTTGACCGTCGCCAGGAACTTCTTCACCGGGATGCGGAACAGGAGCATCACGGGGACCAGCACGAAGAGGACGAAGACCACGAGGGCGCCGTACAACGTCAGCACCATCAGCCCCAGGTTCTTGAGCACCCCAAGCCCGCTTTGCGCCACCGTGACGGCAATCGCCGCCCCGATACCGAACGGGGCAAATGCCATCACGAGCCCCACAAACTTGAACATCACCTCGGCCAGGCTTTCCAGCAGCCGCAGCATCACCTGGCGAGGCTCACCGGGGACCTTCGCCAGCGCCACGGCAAAGAGGATGGCGAAGAAGACGATCTGCAACACCTCGTTCTTGGCGGCCGCCTCAAAGAAGCTTTGCGGCACGGTGTGCTCCAGCACCCCGCCCAGGGAGATCTCGGTCTGGGCGAATTGCTGCACGTCGGAGCCGGCCTCTGGCGGCAGCACGATTCCCTTCCCCGGCTTGACCAGGTTGACCGCGATGAGCCCGATCGCGAGGGCGATGGTCGTGACGACCTCGAAGTAGATGATCGAGCGCAGTGCCAGCCGCCCCACCTTCTTCATGTCGTCGCCGTGCCCGGCGATGCCAATGACCAGGGTGCTGAACAGGAGCGGGACGATCAGCGACTTGATCATCCGCAGGAAGATGTTGCTGATCGGCTTGAGCTCCTTCCCCACGTCCGGGAGGAAGGTCCCGATGGCGATCCCCACGACCATGGAGATCATGATCCACTGGGTCAGCGAGATCCCCCCCTTTTTGGGGGCGGGGGCAGAGTCAGCGGTTGCGGCGTGTGCAGTCACTGCGGGCCTGGAGAAGGGGAAGCGAGGGCGGGAATGTGGGCCCCCGGAGCGCAGCCCGGCAAGGTCGCCGAAAGGAAAGAGCGGGGCGCCCAGGGTCACCCCCGTTCGCCCCGCTCTCACGCTTCAACCCCTCGGCAGCCGGCCTCCAGGTCCTGCCGTCTGCCGTCTCGAGCCTACCGCGGCGCCTTGAACGGCTTCCAGTACGGGAATCCTTCGTCGTCCCAGGCATCCGGCTCCGGGGTCGACGGGCGTCCCGGGGCCCCTTCCACCGGCTGCTTGATCTCGTAGTTCACCGGCGGCGTCCCACCCATCAGGTGCTCCACGAAGTAGTCCCAGCGACGACGGATGAAGTACGGCTCGTTGAGCCCGTGGTTCCGGTTGGGCGCCCAGACCATGTCGAACGACTTGTTGGCCTTGATGAGCTCATCGATCACCTGGACGGTCATCGACGGGTGCACGTTGTCGTCCATGTCCCCGTGCATGAGCATCAACTTGCCCTGCAGGTTCTTCGTCATCGTCTTGTTCGCCGAGGACTCGAAATTGTCGGTCCGGCGCACCGTGTCACGCACCATCAACCCCTGGTACTTCTCGGCCCAGTAGATGTTGTAGGAGCGGTTGTCATGGTTGCCGGCGCCGCTGACAGCGACCTTGAAGAAGTCGGGATATCGCAGGATGGCGTCCGTCGAGGCGAACCCGCCGCCCGAGTGGCCGAAGATCCCGACCTTGTCGGTGTCGATGAACTTGTGCTTCGCCCCGAGCTGCTTGATGGCCGTGATGTGGTCCGGCAGCCCGTTGTCGCCGAAGAAGCCGTAGTAGTTGTCGTGGAAGGCCTTGGAGCGCAGCGGCGTCCCCAGGTGGTCGAGCTGGATGACGATGAAGCCGAGTTCCGCGAGGGCGTAGGGTTCACCGCCATTGGTGAAGTTCCAGCCGCGAACCGAACCGACCTGCGGCCCAGGATAGATGTGGGAAATGATCGGGTACTTCTTCGTCGAGTCCAGGTTCGACGGCAGGTAGAGGAGGCCGTAGATGTCGGTGACATTGTCCCGCGCCTTCACCGAGAAGAGCTGCACCGGCTTCCAGCCGATCTCCTTGAGCCGCGAGATGTCGGCATCCTCGATCTTCTTGATCACCCGACCGTCGACCGCCGAACGCACGACCGTCACCGGCGGCGTCTGCAGCGTGGAGTAGGTGTCGACGAAGTACTTCCCGCTCGGGCTGAAGGTGATGGTGTGGTGGGCGTCTTCCGGGGTGAGCAGGGTCATCCCGGCACCGTCATAACTCGTGCGGTAGAGCTTGGGATAGTAGAGGAAGCCGTCCTTCCCGCGCGCGGTGAAGTAGACCTGCTTTGCGACCTCGTCCACGTAGGAGATCTGTCCCACCTGGAACGCCCCGCTGGTGAGCTGCGCCTTGGGGTCCGGGGCGAGGACGAGCCCGCCATCGGCGTCGCTCGACGTCATCGACGAGACACCAGCCCCGTCAAAGCGATACAGGTGGCCCCACCCATCGCGCTCCGACCACCAGAAGGCGTCCTTCTGGTCCTTCGTCGTGTAGAACGACCCGGGGTCCTGCGGATTGGAGATCTCCACGTAGGTCTTGCCGGTATCGCGCGCGATGACCCGCATGTCGCCGGTGGTCGCGTCCACGGCCGCGAGGTACGCGCTCTTCGAGCCGCGCGTGTACATCGAGATGTTCAGGGTGCCGTTGTCGGCCCAGGCGGAGTCGCGGACCGACCCACCGATCGAGAGCTGGTTCGGGCGCGGGGCGATCTTCGCCTGCACGCTCTGCTTGCTCGCGACATCCACGATGTAGAGGTAGGGACGCGGCACGGCGGTATCGCCCGGGAGGGCGTACGGCTGCGAGTAGTGCTTCGTGCGCTGCGGCGTGTACTGCACATAGTGGTGGTGCGCGACGTAGCGCTCATCCTGCCGGACGATCGCGATCTTCTTCGAGTCGGGCGACCAGCGCAGGTTGGGCCGGCGCTGTCCCACCCGGTTGAACTGGATCTCACTCGGCCGCGGCATCGTCAGGCCATACTGCCAGTAGTCCACGCCGTCGGTGGTGAGCTGCGTCGAGTCCGTGCCATTCCGCGAGCGCACCCAGAGGTTGTTGCCCGAGACAAACGCTTCCATGCGCTTGTCCGGCGACAGCACGAAGCGCTGCTTGTTGGCCACCGTGTCCCCCACCGTGCAACGGTAGGTGGCAATGTTGCAGGTGAAGCGCTTGCGGTTCGTGGTGAACTCGATCTCGCTCTCGTTGTCGCCATCGTTCGTGAACTCGAACGACTGGAACGGGAGCTTGTGCGCCTCGAAGGCGGTGTCGCCCGCGATCGTCATGGCGCGCGCCAGGCGCACATGGTCGAACAGGGGCGCCCGTGTGGCGGCCACCGGGTCAACCACGATGAACTCGGCGCCCGTGTTGGTCTTGTTGCGATACCAGAACCGGTTCCCGTCCTTGAGCCAGGCGGGCCGCACCTCATCGCCAGCGACGAGGGTGCGGGTGTTCCAGTCGAGGAGTTGCTCGGCGCGCGAGTACGACACCTGCTGCGCGGGAAGGACGGAGGCCGCTAGGGCCAACGTGCCAATCAGGGGGACGACGCGGGGGATCATGTGCACCTCAGGGTGGATGGCAGGCCGCCGTAATTCTACGCGCTGCCCCACCTGCCCGTTATGCCCCGCGGGTCGCGCCGAGTGCTAGGGCACCACGCGCAGCGTCGCCTGCATCTGTGGCTGGTGGTACTTGTCCCGGTAGCCGAACGTGCCGACCTGGTTCGCCACCCAGATGTAGGACTGGGTCTTCTGCAGGTCGCCGGAGTCGTTCCACGGCCCCCCGGTCACGGTGTGAACCTTCACACCCACGTTGTACCAGCACACCGGGGTCCCCAGCTTCACGACGGTCTCGCCGTTCTCGGCCCCATCCGGCTGCAGCTGGTAGAAGTCGTCGCCGATGTAGATCTCGACCTGGTAGTCGGCGAAGTTGCCGCGCACGACGCGGACCGTGAGGTCCGTCGTCTTTCCCCCGGCCACAGCGAACTTGATCGGGTGCTGGTAGGGTTCGGGGATGATCGCCTGCCCAAACGAGTGGAACCGGACCTGGTAGTCGCCCTCGGGGAGGTCGTTGAAGCGGAACCGCCCCTGGGCGTCCGGCGTCACGCGCACCCCCACGTGGCGCCCGCTCGGGAACATCAGGATGGCCTGCCCGAAGTTCGCCTGGGGAGTGCCCTGCAGGTCGAGCACCACGCCGTTCACGGCGCCCGTCTTCGTCGGTTCCACGCCCCCGCCGTTCTCGCCGCCACAGGCCGAGAGAATCCCCGCGGCTCCGCCCGCGCCGAGCGCATACACGAAGCCGCGTCGCGTCCACCCGTCGGCGGGGGGGAGTGAGCGAACGACGCTGGGCCCCGGATCACGTCCGGGGCGCGTGTTGCCGGGCTGCTCGTGCTGCCCGTGCTCCTCGTACCGCCCGTGCTTCATCTGTTCGCCTTTAGACTGAAACGGGGGCGCACCCGATTCTCCGGGCCGCCCCCGCCACCATGCAATGCAACTAGCTCAGCTTCGGGCAGGTCGCCCCACCCAACTTCATGCTCGTGTTGTTCAACACTTCCGTCTGGGAGAGCGGGAGCATCGTCGCACGCCCCGTCCCCAGCGCCGTGCCGACGAGGTTGAAGCGATGCAGGTCGTACATCCGCTGCCCTTCGACGAACAGCACCGCCAACCGCTCGTTGAGCAGCGCGTTCTGCGCGTTGGCCGCGGTCAGCGTCGGCAACGCGGCCAGGCCCTGCGCCGCGCGGTCGATATTAAGGCGTGCCGTCATGTTGGCGTAGTCCCCGCGCCGCATGTAGACCTCGGCGGCGATCAGGTTCATCTCGCGCTTGCTGAACATCACCTGGTCCGCGCCACGATCCGCGTACTTCGAGATGCCGAAGAACGCAAAGCGATTGTTCACGCCCAGCTCACCCACCTTGCGGTTGAGCGCCATGCGCGGGTCGATCTTCGTGTTGTCGAACCAGTCAGGGAGGTAAACCGTCTGGTAGGCGGTGCTGCCGGCGTTCACCCCCATCACGGCTCCGTGCCACTTGCGACGCAGCCCACCCGAGCGATTGCGGTTCTGGTGGAACTGGTTGCCCGTGGTGCTCTGCTGTCCGCCCGAACCTTCCGCGTAGACCGCCATCTTGGTGAAGCCGGCCGGCACGGCGTCGGCATCGGCCAGCGCGGCGTCGTAGTTGCCGGCCAGGAGGTTCGCCCGGGCACGCGCCGCGCGAATCG
>JAEUJL010000533.1 GCA_016794835.1 Gemmatimonadota bacterium
TCGCGCGACCTGGCCCTCGCCTACTCCCCCGGGGTCGCGGAACCCTGCCTGGAGATCCACAAGAACCCGGAGGACGCCTATCGGTACACGGCCAAGGGGAACCTGGTCGCCGTGGTCACGAACGGCACGGCGGTGCTCGGGCTGGGGAACATCGGCGCCCTCGCCGGCAAGCCGGTGATGGAGGGCAAGGGGAACCTCTTCAAGCAGTTCGCCGACATCGATGTGTTCGACCTGGAGGTGGGGTCGGAGAACCCGGACGACGTGATCCGGTTCTGCCAGCTCCTGGAGCCGACGGTCGGGGGGATCAACCTCGAGGACATCAAGGCACCGGACTGCTTCTACATCGAGGAGACGTTGCGGAAGACCATGAAGATCCCGGTCTTCCACGACGACCAGCACGGGACCGCGATCATCTCGGGGGCGGCACTGCTCAACGCGCTCGATGTGGTGGAGAAGAAGATCGGGGAGGTGCGCGTGGTGTTCAGTGGCGCCGGGGCGTCCGCCATTGCGACGGCGGAGCACTACGTGCGCCTGGGGGTGAAGCGCGAGCATCTCATCATGTGCGACAAGGCCGGGGTGATCTACGCCGGCCGCGACGGCCACATGGACCCCTACAAGGCCCGCTTTGCCGCCGAGACGTCGGCCCGCACGCTGCAGGACGCGCTCGTCGGGGCCGATGTATTCGTCGGCTTGTCTGCGGCGGGGGCGATGACCCGCGAGATGGTCGCGGTGATGGGCCCCAACCCGATCATCTTCGCGCTCGCCAACCCGACCCCGGAGATCCTCCCCGAGGAAGTGAAGGCGGTGCGCGACGACGCCATCGTGGCCACGGGGCGCAGCGACTATCCCAACCAGGTCAACAACGTCCTCGGCTTCCCGTTCATCTTCCGCGGCGCGCTGGATGCGCGGGCCACCGAGGTGAACGAGGAGATGAAGATGGCCGCGACGCGGGCCCTCGCGGCCCTCGCACGCGAGGACGTGCCGGACTCGGTCTCGGCGCTCTACGGGCTGCGCAAGGTGAAGTTCGGCCGCGAGTACCTGATCCCCTTCCCGTTTGACCCACGCGCGCTCCTGTGGGTGGCACCGGCGGTGGCGTGGGCCGCCGTCGCGAGCGGGGTCGCGCGGGAGTTCATCGACCTCGAGGAATACCGCCACTCGCTGGAGAGCCGGCTCGGTCGCGCCCGTGGGATCATGCGCGGCATTATCAACCGTGCCACGGCCGACCCCAAGCGCCTGGTCCTCCCCGAGGGCGAGGCCCGCAAGATGATCCGCGCCGCGCGCATCATGGTCGACGAGGGGATCGCGTCCCCCATCCTCCTGGGCAACGAGGAGACGATCCGGCGACGGGCGGCCGCCGACGGGATCCCGCTCGACGAAATCGCCATCGAGGACCCGGCGCGTTCCCCGCGGCGGGAAGCCTACGCGCACGACCTCTGGGAGCGGCGCCAGCGAAAGGGACTCTCCCTCGCCGAGGCCCAGCGGCTGGTGTTCAACGGGAACTACTTCGGCGGGGTGATGGTGAACCGCGGCGACGCCGACGCCCTGCTGACCGGGATGACCACCACCTACCCGGAGGCGCTACGCCCCGCCCTCCAGGTGATCGGGGCGAACCCGAGGACCGGGGTGGTGGCCGGCATGTACATGCTGGTCTTCGACAAGCAGGTGATCTTCTGCGGGGACACCACGGTCAATGCCGAGCCCACCTCCGAGCAGCTGGCCCAGATCGCCCTGGCGGCCTGCCGGATCGTCCGGCTCTTCGGGCAGGACCCGAAGGTGGCCATGCTCTCCTACTCGAACTTTGGCTCGGTGCGCCAGCCCGAGGCCGAGCGGGTGGCCAAGGCGGTCGGCCTGGTCCGCGCGGCCGACCCGACCCTGATGATCGACGGGGAAATGCAGGCCGATACTGCGGTGGACGGGGCGATGCTGGCGGAGGCGTTCCCCTTCTCCGCCCTCAAGGAGGCGGCCAACGTCCTCATTTTCCCGAACTTGAGCGCGGGGAACATCGCCTACAAGTTGTTGCACCATCTGGGGGGGGCCACGGCGATCGGCCCGATCCTGGTGGGGATGGCCCAGCCGGTCCACATCCTGGAGCAGGGCGCCGAAATCCAGGAGATCGTGAACATGGCGGCCGTCGCCGTGATGGACGCCCAGGAACGCAACAAAGCCTCCACCGCCCGCCGTCCGGGTCGACCAGGTACCGCCCGGGCGTTTTCTTTTCTCTGAGCCGTGCCTGCTCGTCCTTGGGGGCGAGTGCACGGCAATCCTGACACCTGACCTCCGACTTTCTCCATGTCTTCAAACCTGCTGGCCGGCCAGGGCCTCAATCCCACCGGCACGGTGCATGTCAACCTTGTCGCCCCGGAACTCTTCCAGGCGGCGATCGCGCGCGGCGAGGGCACCCTCGCCGACATGGGCCCCTTCGTCGCGGTCACCGCGCCGCACACGGGGCGGTCCCCGAATGACAAGTTCGTGGTCAAGGAAGGCTCGACCGAGGCCGACGTGGATTGGGGCAAGGTCAACCAGCCGTTTGCCGAGGAGAAGTTCGACCTCCTGCTGAGCGACGTGAAGGCGTACCTCAACGGGCTGTCGGACCTGTTCGTGCAGGACCTGCACTGCGGCGCGGACCCGGCGCACCAGCTCAGCGTCCGGTACGTCACGCCCAATGCCTGGCACGCCTCGTTTGTGCGGAACATGTTCATCCGCCCCGACGCCGCCGGCCTCGCGGCGTTTGCCCCGAACTTCACCGTGCTGCACGCGCCGGAGTACCAGGCGGACCCGGCCCGGCACGGCACGCGTACCGGGACGTTCATCGTCCTGCACCTGGCCCGTCGCACGATCCTCATCGGCGGCACGCGCTACGCGGGTGAGCTCAAGAAGGCGATGTTCACCGTGATGAACTACCTGATGCCGAAGACGGGCGTGCTCTCGATGCACTGCTCGGCCAATGTCGGCGCGGGCGGCGACGTGGCCCTTTTCTTCGGGTTGTCCGGCACCGGCAAGACGACGCTGTCCGCCGATCCGGAGCGTGGGTTGATCGGCGACGACGAGCATGGCTGGTCCGACACCGGTGTGTTCAACTACGAAGGCGGCTGCTACGCGAAGGTCATCAACCTGTCGCCCGAGGCCGAGCCCGACATCTTCGCGACGACCCAGATGTTCGGCACCGTCCTCGAGAACGTGGTGCTGGACGAGAAGCGCCGCGTGAAGTTCGACGACCAGTCGATCACGGAAAACACGCGGGCCTCCTACCCGCTGCACTACATCCGGAACCACGT
>JAEUJL010000535.1 GCA_016794835.1 Gemmatimonadota bacterium
GAGTACCCCGTTGGTGCGGTGTCGTGCCGCTGGTAAGACACAGGAGACGGGGCGACCGGTTGCCGGCGCCCCGTCTCGTGGTACGAGTTACGGCTTCTTGGCGGTGTCCGGCGCCCCCGGCATCGGGACGGCCGACGGCGGCGTGGAAGCGGCACGGGACGAGTCTTCCTTGGCGCGAATGACCAGCGCGGCGGCCACGGCCCGGTCCAACCCGGCGGCGTTCACCTTCCAGTCGTACTTCTTGCGAAGTGCCTGAGCCAGCGGCGACGGAATCTCGACGAACTGCTCTTCGCCCTTCACCAGGCGATCGAAGTAGGCGTCGACCCGCGCCGGGACGAAGCGCTGCTTCTCCGCCGGAGTCTTGGCGCTGTCCGCGACCATGGCCGGCGCGATGCGCAGCCCGGCCCAGGCGTTGGCGAGGATGGCGGCGAACGAGCGATAGACCTCGGCGGTCTCCGCCGAGTCCATCGTCACCTTGGCGCTGTCCGCGGCAGCGAGGATCAGCTCGCTGCGGAGCAGGTTGCGGATGAAGATGTCGAACAGCGAGTCCGGCGCCTGGGCGATCTGGCCACGGATCTGGTCCGGGTTGGGGGCGCTGGAGATCCAGCGGGCGAACTGGCTGGCCTTGTAGGTACCGAGGCGCGACTTGGCGAGCGCCGTCCCGTCACGCTCGTGACCGGCCGGATCCTGGGCGACCGCCTTCATCGTGCGGGCGACCGTCGGCTCAACCGTGATCTTCGCGCCGTTCTCCAGGTTCGTGATGTAGGTCGACTCGGCGACCATGCGGCTGCGCTGCACGTACTGCTGCTTGAAGGCATCCGCGACTTCCTCGTAGGTCGAGCGGCGGATGATGTGATAGCCGAACTCGGTCTTGACCGAGCCGATCTCACCGGGCTTGAGCGCGGCGACCCCCTGCGAGAACGCCGGCACCATCGCGCCCGGCGCGAAGACGCCGAGGTCCCCGCCCTGGTCCTTGGTGCCGTCCGAGCCATACTGCTTGGCCAGGGCGGCGAAGTTGGCGCTGGTGGTGCGGGCCAGGACGGCTTGCGCCTTCTTGATGATCGAGTCGCTCCCGGTGGCCTGCTGCTCGGCCGGGATGGCGAAGAGGATGTGCCGCGCGGCGAGCAGGTCACCGGAGGCGTACTTGGCCGCGAGGTTGGTGGTATCGGCGACCCAGCCAGCCGAGAGCTGGGTGTAGAACTTCTGCTGCTTCGACTGGGTGAAGACCGGCCACATCACGTCGTCGATCAGCTTCTTGTCGGTCAGCGAGTCATCCGCGGCGGCCGAGGCACCCAGGAGATGGTAGTTCACCCAGGCGTCCGCGATGCTCTGGGCGACTTCACGCCGCACCGGGACCTGAGACTTGCCCATCATGTCCGCCATCCGCTGGACGGTGAGTTCCTGGGAACCGGCGCTGGCGACGACGTCGACATGCGCGGTCAGGGCCTCCTTGAGGCCGTCGCAGGCGGTGATGGACGCCAGCAGGACAAGACCGGACCAACGAGTGCGATTCATGGGACGAAGAAGGGTGCGAGGAAGCCTTCGGGAGGAGCCTGGAACGCGGCGACCTCGGGCCTCCCCCCGAAGACGAGCCCCCATGAGTCCCCTATTCCGGCCGCAACAGTTGCAGGGCGCGGACCAGGCCGTCCAGGATGGGCGACCCGCCAAGGCGCGACAACTTGAGCGACAGCGGGTGGGGCCGCCGCACATCCGCCCGGAATTGTACCTCGCCAAAGGCAGCGGAGAGCGCCTTCAGCCGGGGAACCACAGAGTCGCGGAAGTTAACACGAGCCTCGTCCCCGTGCACCATGATTCCCTCGATCCCCAGCCGCCCCCCGACCAGGCGCAGGACCGCCACCGCGATGAGGTTGGCCACGGTCGGTGGCAGCCGACCGAACCGGTCCCGGATCTCGGCCCGGAGGGCCTCGATGTCTGCGGTCGACGTCGCCGCGTTCAGGCGGCGATAGAGGTCCAGCTTCGCATCCTGTGATGGGACATAGTCATCCGGGATGTACGCCGGGGCATCCAGTGAGACATCGGTGGGCTGGGCGGTGGGCTTTTCCTCGCCGGCCTCGATGCGCTTCACGGCCTGTTCCAGCATCCGGAGGTACAGGTCGAAGCCCACGGCGTGAACGTGCCCGGACTGTTCCGCGCCGAGCAGGTTCCCCGCCCCGCGGAGCTCCATGTCCTTGAGGGCCACGCGATAGCCGGCCCCGAGCTCCGTGTGGTGTTCGAGCACCTTCAGCCGACGCTCGGCGTCCTCGTCGATCAGGTCCGGCACCACGAGGTAGCAGTAGGCGCGCCGGTGGGAGCGCCCGACGCGCCCGCGCAGCTGGTAGAGCTGGGCCAGGCCAAAGTGGTCCGCGCGATTGATGAACATCGTGTTCGCGTTGGGCACGTCGAGCCCGGACTCCACGATCAGCGTCGAGACCAGCACGTCGACCTCGCCGGTGACGAACCGTCGCATGACCTCCTCGAGCTCCTTCTCGCGCATCTGGCCGTGGCCGACGGCGATGCGGGCCGTGGGCACCACCCGCTGCAGGTGATCGGCGAGGGCGAGGATGGTCTCGATCCGATTGTGCACGAAGAACACCTGGCCGCCCCGATCGATCTCACGGGCGATCCCTTCCTCGATCAGGCCGTCGTCCCATGGCTCGACGAAGGTGAGCACCGGCGACCGATCGCGCGGCGCGGTCTGCATCAGCGTCATGTCGCGCAACCCGGCCAGCGAGAAATGCAGGGTCCGGGGGATCGGCGTCGCGGTGAGCGTGAGGACGTCGGTCGCGAGCTTGAGCTGCTTGAGCTTCTCCTTGTGCTTCACGCCAAAGCGGTGCTCTTCGTCCACGACGATCAGGCCGAGGGCGGCGAAGTGGACGTCCTCGCTGAGCAGCCGGTGCGTGCCGATGACGATGTCGATCTTCTGGTCCTTGAGCTCGGCGAGGACCTGCGCCTGCTCCTTGGTGCCCTGAAAACGGCTCATCGCCGCGATGCGGATGGGAAAGTCGGCCATCCGCTCGGTGAAGGTGCGATAGTGCTGCTCGGCGAGGATCGTCGTGGGGACGAGGACGGCGACCTGTCGCCCGCTTTGCACAGCCTTGAACGCCGCGCGAATGGCGATCTCGGTCTTGCCATAGCCGACGTCGCCCACGAGCAGGCGGTCCATCGGGCGGTCGCTTTCCATGTCCGCCTTGAAGTCCACCGTGGCCTTGCGCTGGTCCGGGGTATCCTCAAAGAGGAATGCAGACTCCAGCTGTCGCTGCCAGGCGGTGTCCGGGGCATGCGGCGGTCGCGTCGCCATCTTCCGGCGCGCGTAGAGGTCGAGGAGTTCGTGCGTCATCGCCTCGATGGCCATGCGCGTGCGATCGCGCTGCGCCGTCCATCGCTTGCCCCCGAGCTTGTGGAGCTTGGGCGGCGGCACGTCGTCCCCGACATCCACCCCGCTCCGGTACCGCTCGACCTGGTCGATGCGGTACAACGGGACGTTGAGGCGGTCCCCCCCCTCATACTCGATGACCGCGACCTCGATCGTGCTCTCGCGCACGAAGATCTGCTCGATGCCGCGGTAGATCCCGACCCCGTGCTCCAGGTGCACCACGAAATCCCCGGGGCGCAGCGCGGTCACCGCCTCGAGGGCGGTCGCCGTCGCGTACCGCCGCGCGCGACGCAATCGCCGGTCGCGCCGGAAGATCTCGTGATCCGTGAGGACGCGCAGCCCGCTCGAGTCGCCCGTCCCATCAACGCGCCGCGTGCCGGGCGGGATCACAAAGCCGCCGTGCAGCACCCCGATGGTCAGGGCGGCCGGCGACGGGCGGAACTCGTCCTCGTTCAGCAGTTCATCGAGCCGCTCGGCCTGCCCGGCATTGTCACACAGGATGACGGTGGGCATCCCGTCCCGCACCACCTTGCGGAGCAACCGCACATCGCGCGAGATGTTGTCGGGCGCGCGGATCGGGAACGGGATCGCGGCGGCCTCGGTGGTGCTCACCATGGCCACCCGTGCGCACCGCCCCAGGAGGGTGAGCAGTGCCTCCGGGGCAACAAACGCCTCCTCGCGTGCGACGACCTCGTCGCCCCGCCGGCGCACGACCTCCTCGTGATGCAGTGCCTCCTGCCACGTACGGTTGAGCTCCGGGGCCAGGTGCGCCTCATCCGGCAGCACGAGGAGGGTGTCTGGCGGAAACAGCGAGGCGACGGTCACGCGTCCTGAACCCGGCGCGGCGCGCACCCCGGCGCCGTCCACGGGAAGGATGACCACCCGTTCGGCCGGGCGCGTCGTGCGTTGCGAGCCAATGTCGAAGTGCCGCAACTCCGTGATCTCGTCGCCCCAGAACTCCAGGCGCACCGGCTCGGACATCCCGTACGAGTAGATGTCGACGATCCCCCCACGCACCGCAAACTGGCCCACGTCGTCGAGCAGGGTCACGCGCTCGAATCCGGTCGCCTCCAGGTGCGCGACCAGCTCGTCGAGGCGCCGGGACTCGCCCGCGCGCAGTTCCAGCCGGGCAACGCCTAACGCGGACGGAAGCCCTGTCTGCTCCAGGAGCGCGCGTGCGGTCGTCAGCAGCACGCGCACGTCGCCGCGCAGCACGCGCTCGAGCGTCTCGACCCGCTCCCCGGCAATCTCGGCGTGG
>JAEUJL010000564.1 GCA_016794835.1 Gemmatimonadota bacterium
AGCAGTGCCGACGCGGCACGCGGGTTGTGGCGCGTGGCGCCCAGGCCACTCGCTGCCCGACGACGCACCGCCGCTTCCTCATCCTTCAAGGCATGCAGCATGGTGTGCATCGCGCGTGGCGTGCCCAGGCGGATCAGCGCCAACGTGGCGGCGCGACGCACCCGCACGTCCGAATGCCGTGAGGTGTTGATCAGCTCCTGGTCGGCCTCGGTCGCGTTGAGCTCACCGAGCAGCTCCGCCGCATTCCGCACCACGAACCACCGGTGGTCGCGCAGCAGGTGCATCAACGGCTCAACCGCACTCGGGCACTTCAGGATGGCGTCCCGATAGGCGCGACGCGCCGGCGCACTCTCCGCCGCGACCAGCATCTCCACCAGGAGGTCCGCCGCTGGCTCGCCCTGGCGCTGGAGGAACCGGTGAATGTCGTCCCGGAGTTCGCGGCGCGTGACGAGCAGGTCAATGATCCCTCGCATGTTGCTCGGCTTGGCGAGGCGACGGAACTGGATCCCGAATGCCCGGCGGACATCGGGGTCCGTCACCGTGGCTTCACGATCCAGCAGCTTGGCGACCACGTCGACGATCAGGTCCCACCGCCCCTGGCCAGCCGCACCCTCCAGCATCCGGCCGATCTCGTCGAGCACTGGTGGGGCGTCGTCCGGCGTCAGCTCGCCACGCAACCGCATCACCAGGTCGCTCGGGGCGAGCTCGGTGGACGGGGGCATGATCGCATCCTGGATGATCCGGACCGCGGCCTCAGGCGTCGGGCGACGCAGTCCAGGAGGAGTCTCCAGGGCGGAACGCGGGCCGCGCTCGGCGATCGCGTCGGCCACCGACACCTGACCCACTGGCGGGGTGAGGCTGGGGCGCAGCCCGATCGGACGCATCCCACCCGGTGGGGTCGGCGTCCGGACGAAGCCCGTTCGACCGAGGTGCACCGTCAGGGTGGTCGGTGCCAGTGCGAGAATCTCGGCATCAAAGGACCGGCCGTCGTCCTGCGCGCCGGCCGCCGAAAGGGCGCGGGCCAGGCCAAGCACATCCACCGCGCGAGCCCCCTGGTGCACCTCGACCACCCGCACCGCATGGGCACCCATGCGCGCGGCCAGCTCGGTCAGCCAGAGAAAGTCGTCAGGGCGCGTCTCGCCCCGGGACAGCTCGGCCGCGGCGCTGGCGACATCCACTTGGGAGACGCGGCACCCTTCCTCGAGCACGTTCGCCAACGCACGCCGCAACGCCCCCTTCTGGGAGTCGAGATGCGTCGGTCGGTACACGAGCAGCCACACCAGGTGTGCCAGCTCGCCGTTGAACGCGGGGTTGGATGGATTCTGCGCGGTCATGAGTCAGGGGGATGTGCCACACCTACTGACGCGCGGCGCCACCCCCGGGAAACGACCTCGCGCGGACGTCGGCGCGGGGCGTTAGGATGAGGGCGCCCGCAGAACCATCGCCCCGTGCCCCTCCACTGCTGGACCTCGGCCCGTTACGAAATCCCGCTCCCGGATGGGCATCGGTTCCCGATCGAGAAGTACACCCTGTTGCGAGACCGGGTGCGCGCCGAGGGACTGGTGGCGCCGTCGCATCTGCATGAGCCGGAGCGCGCGGAGGTTGCGGATCTCGCCCGCGTGCATACGGCGGACTACATCGAGCGGATCCTGACGGGAAGCATCCAGGCCGCCGAGGAGCGGCGGATCGGCTTTCCCTGGTCGCCCGCCCTCGCGGAACGTTCACTGCGCGCGGTCGGCGGGACCCTGGCCGCCGCCCGCCAGTCGCTCGCCTCTGGCGTCGCGATGAACCTCGCCGGCGGGACGCATCACGCCTTCGCGGACCACGGCGAAGGGTACTGCGTGTTCAACGACGTGGCCGTGGCAACCCGTGCGCTGCAGGCCGAGGGGCCGGTGCGCCGCGTCGCGATCATCGACCTCGACGTCCACCAGGGGAACGGGACCCACGCGATCTTCGCCGGCGACCCCGACGTGTTCACCTTCAGCATGCACGGGGCGCGCAACTACCCGTTCCGCAAGGTACCGGGCGTGGTCGACGTTGAGCTGGCCGACGGCACCGGCGACGACCCCTACCTCGAGGCGCTGGACCAGCACCTGCCGGCCGTCCTGGCGCGCGCCCAGCCCGACCTGGTGTTCTACCTCGCGGGCGCCGACCCGCACGAAGGCGACCGCCTGGGGCGACTCGCCCTCACCCACGACGGGCTGGCGCGGCGCGACCACATGGTCCTTGCGGCGTGTCGGGAGGTGGGGATCCCGGTGGCCATCACGATCGCCGGCGGGTACGGCCACGACATCGGCACCACGGTCGAGGCCCACGTGCGGACGGTGCGCCTCGCGCGCGCGTCGCTGCAGGCTGACGCGAGTTAGGCTTCGCCCGCGCCGGCCGGTCCGGGCTACCCCTTCGTGACGGAGAACCCGGACACACGCACGTCGAGCCCCTGGTTCACGCGAATCCCGACCGCGCCATCAGTCGACTGCAGCTTGCCGGGACCCACCAGCGCCCGGGTCGCGTACCCCCAGACCTCGGTGCCATTGACCAGGCACGAGGTCCGGTCCGGCGACACCCGCACGGCCACCTCGTTGGTCACCTGCCCGTCGGCGTTTGTCTTCCGGACCGCGGGGTGCGCCGTCCGCCCCGCCAGCTCATTGACCTCCGTCCCGTTGACGTGCCGCACGGCGTAGGTCCCGTTGCCGGCCACCACGCAGTACAGGTAGTTCTGGGGCCCCTTCTGGAGCTGGGTGCCCCCCAGGAACACGCCGTAGGCCTCCGCGACGGACGCGCGCACCTGGGCAAAGGATGCTTTCACGGTGTAGGCGCCCGCGGCCGCCTGGGCCGGGAGCCAGTAGATCGCGGGGACGCTGGTCGTTAGGCGCAGCCCGTCACTTGTCTCAACGAGGGTGTTCTCGGTGAGCTTCGCCCCGCGTTTCTCCGCGGCGGGATCGAGCCGACCGACCCAGGCGGGCGCCGTCCCCGCCTTGCCCGGCGCCACGACCTGCGCCCCCAGCGGCCCCGCGCTCGCCAGGGCCAGGGCGCAAAGACATACCCCGCGCATCCGTCGCCTCGTGGATTGCATCACGATGCAGGCTAATGCCAACCCGCGAGGCCAGCCAGCGCCGGGAACGGACCGGTGCATCCCGGCGCGCGGAGGCGCCTACTTTTCGCCATGCCCTCCCCCATCCCCGCACCGCGCGCGAGCGGCTTCACCGCGTCCACCCCGATCCCCCTCTACTGGGCGCGCTACGGCCCCGCCGGCTCCGCCCCCGTGCTCGTGCTGCACGGCGGCCCGGGCGCCCACCATGACTACCTCCTCCCGCAGATGCTCGCGCTCGCGGCAGGCCGGGAGCTGGTCTTCTACGACCAGCGCGGGGGCGGGCGCTCCCGCACCGACGACCCGGCCCCGATCGGCTGGCGGGAACAGGTCGACGACCTCGCCCTGGTGGTTCGCGAGCTCTCCTGCGACCCCCTCACCCTCGTCGGCTACTCCTGGGGCGCCCTGCTCGCGCTGCTGTATGCGCTCGAGGCGCCGCAGCGCGGCGGGGTCCCGCCGCGGCGACTGGTGCTCATCGACCCGGCGCCCGTGAATCGCACGCACCGCGCCCGCTTCGAGCAGGAGTTTGCGGCCCGGCAACAGGGCCCCGGCATTCGGGCGCTCCGTGAGGAACTCGCCGCATCGGGGCTCCGGGAGCGGGATCCGGACGCCTACCGCCAGCGTGCGTTCGAGCTGTCGGTCGCCGGCTACTTCGCGGACCCGCAGCGGGCGGTCGACCTCACGCCCTTCCGGGTCACGGGACGCGTGCAACAGTCGATCTGGGAAAGCCTGGGGGACTTTGACCTGCTCCCGCAGCTGCCCTCGCTCCAGATGCCGACACTCATGGTGCACGGATGGCACGATCCCATCCCCGTCGAGTCGTCGTTCGAGGCCGCGCGTGCCATGAACGCCCGCCTGGTCGTCCTCGAAGGGTCTGGGCACGTGCCCTACGTGGAGCAGCCTGGAGCGCTCTTCTCCACCATCGAACAATTCCTGCGGGACTCCGAAGGAGGGTAGGCCCATGACAGTCGCGGGTCAGGCCGAAGAGGTGAACGTCGGGGCGGTCGAAGCGGACGGCCGCACATGGAACGTCACGGTGGCCATCGAGAATGACGGCATCGAGTTCGTGGGGCACCTCTGGTTCGCCGACGACGCGTGGGACGACGAGGGTTTCCGGGACCATGGCGCCATCCCGGGCCGATCGGCGCAGGAAGTGGCCGAGCACGCACGGGCGCTCTCGACACACGACCTGACGTTGCGCTTCCGGCGCGCCCAGGCGGACCAGCGTCGACACCACGGCCTCCGCAAGCTCACCGAACAGGTCCTGGAGAACATCCGGCACCTGAACAAGGTGGCCACGTCGATGCGCGCCGGGCTGCTGGAGGTGGATGAGGCGGCGGCCGAGATCGACGCGACGGAGCAGAAGCTCCACAGCATGATCGACGAGCTGCGCCACTTCGCCGGGGTTCCGGCCTGAGGCGTTCCCTTCGCGCTGGACAGGCGGGGTAGCTTTCGCGGTCACTGGCGACCGCGAGGATCGAGATGCCGAAGGGAGGGGGAGCACCGCGACAGCCGCTGTCGCAGCGACGACCGAAGGCCGCGATCGGGCGAAAGCCGGTTCCTGCGACGAGTGCCCGCGGCACGCGGGGGGCCCCCCCCCCGACTTCGAAGGTAGGGGCGAGGAAAGGAAAGACCACAACCTCCACATCCCCGACCCCAACAAAATCCCGCACCCGCGCCTTCTCCGGCGATGCCCTCGCCGCCCAGGCGCGCGTCGTCTGGGACCAGCTCACCGCCCTCTATCCCGACGCGCACTGCGAGCTCGACTACCGCTCACCGTGGGAACTGCTCGTCGCCACCATCCTCTCCGCGCAGTGCACCGACAAGCGCGTCAACATGGTCACCCCCGAGCTCTTCCGCCGGTGGCCAACCCCGGCTGACCTCGCCGCCGCTCCCCCGTCCGCCGTCGAGGACGTCATCCGCTCGACCGGGTTCTTCCGCGCCAAGGCCCGATCCCTCAACGGGGCCGCGGTCGCCGTCTCGGAACGTCACGCCGGCGAGCTGCCCCGCACCATTGCCGAGCTCATCACCCTCCCCGGCGTCGGGCGCAAGACCGCCAATGTGGTCCTCGGCAACGCCTTCGGCATCAACGAAGGCGTCGTCGTCGACACCCACGTCGGCCGCCTGGCCCTCCGGCTCGGCCTAACGAGGGAGACCGACCCCGTGAAGGTCGAGCAGGACCTCATGCGTGCCTTCCCCGCCGAACACTGGACCCTGCTCTCCCACCGGCTCATCTGGCACGGCCGACGCGTCTGCGATGCCCGCAAGCCCCGCTGCGGGGACTGCCCCCTCCGGACCCACTGCCCCTCCGCCCTCGTGTAGCCCTCCCCCCAGGCGCTGACTACCTTTCGCCCTTGACCCCGACCACCCCGTTCCCCGCCCGATGAAGAAGGCCACCATCGTCACCTCCCGCGGCACCGTCGTCGCCGAACTGTACGACCAGGACGCCCCTGGCACCGTCGAGAACTTCGAGAAGCTCGCCAACAGCGGCTACTACGACGGCACCAAGTTCCACCGCGTGATTCCCGACTTCGTCGTGCAGGGGGGCGACCCCTACTCCAAGGGCGGAGCCGCCGCCAAGGGTCCGGTCGGCACCGGCGGTCCTGGCTACACGATCAAGTGCGAAACCAAGGGCAATCCGCGCAAGCATCGGGTCGGCGCGCTCTCCATGGCCCACGCGGGCAAGGACACCGGCGGCTCACAGTTCTTCATGGTGCTCTCGGAACAGAACACCAGGCACCTCGACGGCGTTCACACCGTCTTTGGCAACATCACCGATGGACTCGACGTCCTGCCGCTGATTCGCCAGAATGACGAGTTGATCTCGGCGAAGGTCGAGTAACCTCCTGACTTCCTGCCCTTCCCAATCATGCACAACGACAAGCCGGCCGCCTTCAAGGGACTCATCATCACCGCCTTGCTCCTGTTCGTCATGTCCTATGGCATCGTGATGTGGACGAACGCGAAGTTCGCCTCCCACAGCGCGGCGCCAGCCGGCGCGGCGAAGCACTAGCCCGACCCGCGGGGAGCGCCTCGGCCATCAGCCGACGCTCCCGCGGACCCGCGGCCCCACGATGCGCGGGGCTCCGCAGGCACCGTAGCGCGCCGCCCTCGGGAGCGCCGTACCACGGACGCCCCGTGTCGACGAATCGGCGCACCTCCTGACGTTCGGGACCGACCCGCCAGGTGCCAGCGCGCGGTCCCCCCGAACCTGGGTCACCTCTGGTTCGGATCCCATTCTGGCGGCACCTTCCCCCGCCGAACCACAGACCAACCCCCACATGCCCCTGCCCTCGCGGGAGGCCGCGCACGCACTGATGTGCGAGTACACGGCCTCGGATTCCCTCCGGAAGCACATGTACGCCGTGGAGGCCGCCATGCGGGCCTACGCGCGCCAGTTCGGCGAGGACGAGGAGGCCTGGGGGCTGGCCGGCCTCATGCACGATTTCGACTACGAACGCTGGCCCAACGCCGCACACTCACCGGACGCCGAGCACCCGGCCGAGGGCGTCAGGATCCTCCGCGGGCTCGGCTACCCGGAACCCATCCTGGAGGCCATCCTCGGGCATGCCACCTACTCCGGCGTCCCCCGGACCACCCGGATGGCCAAGGCCCTGTTCGCCGTGGACGAGTTGTCCGGGCTCATCACGGCGACCGCCCTGGTGCGCCCGAGTCGCAGCGTGCACGAGGTCGACCCGCGGTCCGTCCAGAAGAAGATGAAGGACAAGGCCTTCGCCCGGGGGGTCAATCGCGAGGACGTCATTAACGGAGCGGCCGACCTCGGCGTCGAACTGGAGCCCCATATCCGCTTCGTCATCGACGCCATGCGCTCGGTCGCGCCAGCGCTCGGCCTGGAGGGAACCCCGGGGCCCCCCGCGTGACGCCCGGATCAACATTGCGCGCGATAACCGCGTTCAAGGGAGTGACGATCTGCTGACCACTCGTGACGACTGCCACTGCCACCGCGGGACTGCTCCCGACCCCCTCCCCGAGGCTCCGCCTCGTGGGTGAGGTCGTGGATCGTTCGGTGGAACAGGGCCATGTCGTGGCGGCCCAACGGGGCGACCCGGAGGCGTTCGCCTGCCTGGTGCGCCTGCACCAGCGGCGGGCGTACGCCGTGGCGCGCGCCATCGTGCTCACCCACGAGGACGCCGAGGACGCCGTCCAGGAAGGGTTCCTGCACGCCTACCGGGCCCTGCAGCGATTCATCCCGGACCAGGCTTTTGGCGCCTGGCTCCACCGGATCGTGGCCAACGCCGCCCTCGACATCACGCGTCGCAAGAAGGTGCGTGATGCGGACACGCTCGCTGACACCATGGCGTCGCCCTTTCGCGACCCGGCCGAGTCGGACGAGCTGCGCCGGCGGCTGGACACGGCCCTTGCCTCGTTAGGTGATCGCCAGCGGTCCGTGATCGTCCTCCACGACGTGGAAGGCTTCAAGCACGCCGAGATCGGCCAGATGCTCGGCATTCCCGAAGGCACCGCCCGTTCCGACCTGCACCACGCACGCGCCCGCTTGCGCCAGGCGCTCAGCGGCATCCGGAGTCAACTATGAACTCGCCCCACGACCCGCTCCTCCCCGAGGCCGACGACCTGTTCGTCCGTCGGACCCTCGTGTCGCACTACCAGCCCCCCACGGACCCCTCCTACTGGGAACAGTTGGAGTCCCGCGTGATGGCCCGGGTCCGCGGCGACGGCAGCCGCGACTGGTCCGCCTGGCTGTCCGGCTGGGCGCGGTACGGCCTGGCCGCGGCCGCGGCCGCGGTGATTGTCATCGGCGTGGCCTCATGGCAGACGCGCGCCGCCCAGGAACGCCTGGCCGTCCGCGAGCTGCTCGACACCCCCGACGAAATCCCGTTGCTCTCGGAAGTCGTGGCCCCGGCAGACCGCGATCGCAACAAGACGCTTCGCTACCTCCTCACGCACTAGGGAGCCCGCTGTGAAAGCACAGAAGAACGTCGCGCTCGCCTTCCTCCTGGGAACCTTCCTCACCGGTGGGGCATTGGGCTTTAGCGCCAACCGGTACATGGAGCGGGGCAAGGTGTGCGTCGTCCGCGGCGAGAACCCGCTCGTCGAGATCATGTCCGGCCGGCTCCAGCTCACCCCGGTGCAGCGGGCCCAGATGGACTCGATCCTCGACGTGCGCTCCCAGCAGTACCGCAAGGCGATGGCGCCCCTGCGACCACAACTCGACAGCATCAAGCTCGAGGCGCGCGCTCACATGCGGGATGTCCTCGACGAACGCCAGCGTGCGGAGTTCGAGGCCATGCTGCGCGAGCTGAGCGACTCCACGAAGAAGGAAGACGAGCAGGCATGAAGCGACTCCTGATCCTGGGCCTGGTGCCCGCGACGCTGGCCGCACAGTCCGGCGCACGGACCATCTCGCTCGAGGAAGCCATTCGCCTGGCGCAGCTGAACTCGCCGTCGACGGTGTCGGCCCGGGGCCAGATCCGCGCCAGTGATGCCGCCGTGCGCACCGCCTACGGCACCTACCTCCCGACCTTCAGCATGTCGGCGGGCGCCTCGAGCTCCAACGGCGAGAACCTCGGACCCAACGGACGCCTCGTCCCGATCTCCACCCCGTGGAGCTTCTCGCGCGGCTTGAACACCAACCTCGAGCTGTTCGATGCCGGGCGCCGGCTGTTCAACCTGCGCAACGCCCAGGCCGAGCAGGACGCCGCCGAGGCCAACGAGCGCCTCTCCAACTACCGGGTCGCACTCGACGTCAGCCAGCAGTACTTCAACATCCTCGCCGCCCGGGAATCGCGCGCCGCCGCCCAGGCGCAGTTCGCGCAGGCCGACCAGCAGCTCAAGGTCGCCAGCGCGCGCGTCGCAGCCGGCGCGGCAACCAAGTCGGATTCGCTCCGCTCCGTCATCGCCGTCGGCAACGCACAGCTCTCGATCCTCAACGCCGAGAACAACATCCGCGTCGCCGCCGCCAACCTCAGCCGCCTCGTCGGCACCAACGACGATGTCACCGCGGTGAACGAGGAAGGGGCAGCGATCCCCCAGGTGCGGCTGGATTCCGTGGAGATCCGGCGCATGCTGGAGGAGTCGCCGAGCATCGTGGCCGCGCGCCACCAGCTCGCGGCCACCGCCCAGGCCCGACGCTCGGCGAAGACCAGCTACTGGCCCACCTTCAGCCTGGGATACGGGCTCAGCGGCCAGCGGACCGACGAGGCCTTTGCCCCAACCGGCGGTCCGTTCAGCAGCCTGCGCACACTGCGCCTCAACTTCAACTACCAGGTCTTCAACGGCCTGTCGCGCGAGGAGAACCAGGCCCGCGCGTCCATCGCAGAATCCAACGCGCAAGCCCAACTGCGGGATGCGCGCCTCGCGGCGGAACAGCAACTGACCCAGCTCCTGGGCTCGTTGCGGCTGGCCGAGGCACGCATCGGCATCCAGCTGGCCTCGGTCGAGGCCGGCGAGGAAGATCTCCGCGTGCAGAACCAGCGGTATGCCCTGGGGTCCTCGACCCTGCTCGACGTCCTGACCTCACAGAGCACCCTGAACCAGGCGCGTTTCTCCTTGATCCAGGCGCGCTACGACGCCCGGTTGGCCAAGGCCCAGATCGAGGCCCTGCTCGGCCGCACCATTCCCTGACCGGGTCCCCCCTCCATGACCGCTCCATCCGTGACTACATCGCGCCTGCTCCTGCTCGGCGTCCTCGTCGCCGCCTGCAAGAAGGAAGAAGTGCAGGAGATCACGATCCCGACCGCCGCCGTCTCGCGCCGCACGATCGTGCTGGACGCGACCGCCTCCGGCGCGATCGAGCCGATCAACGTCGTCGAGGTCAAGTCCAAGTCGTCGGGGCAGATCACCCAGATGACCGTAGAGACCGGCAGCAAGATCTCCCGCGGCGACCTGCTCGTGCAGCTGGAGACCCGCGACGTGCAGAACCAGTTTGACCAGGCCCGCGCGGACCTCAATGCCGCCGAGGCGCGCCTCCAGGTGTCCGAGGCGCAGAAGAAGCGCAACGATGACCTGTTCGGCCAGCGCATTATCACGGCCCAGGAGCACGAGACCGCACAGCTCGACTACGCCAACGCGCAGGCCGCGGTGATCCGCGCGCGCACCTCCCTCGACCTGGCCCAGCAACGACTGGACGATGCCACGGTGCGCGCCCCCAACAGCGGGACCATCATCGAGAAGACCGTCTCGTTAGGCCAGGTGATCACCTCGGCGACCAGCGGCGTGGGCGGCGGCACGACGCTCCTCAAGATGGCGGACCTCACGAAGGTCCGCATGCGCGCCCTGTTCAACGAGACCGACATTGGCCAGGTCACGCCGGGCCAGCAGACGACCGTGACCGTCGATGCCTTCCCCGACCGCCCGTTCCGCGGCACCGTGGAGAAGATCGAGCCCCAGGCCGTCATCCAGCAGAGCGTGACGATGTTCCCCGTGCTCATCAACCTCGACAACAGCGAGGGCCTGCTGAAGCCCGGCATGAACGGCGAGGCCTCCGTGCTCGTCGAGCGCCGGGAGAACGTGCTCGCGATCCCGAATGACGCCATCCGGACCACCCGCGAGGCGCCGATGCTCGCCGGATCCATGGGCCTCATCCCGGACAGCGTCAGCGCCGCCATCCAGGCACAGATGCAGCAGTTCGGTGGGATGGGCGGCGGGGGACGCCGGGGCGCGCAGGAGCAGGGCCTCCCGAACATGGGCGGGCCGCCGCGCGGCATGCGCATGATGCCCGGTGATGTGGACCTGCCACAGCAAGGTGGACGACCCGGCGGCCAGGGGGGCGCTGGGCGACAGGCGCCCCAGGCCAGCGAGGCGGACTGCGCGAAGTACCGCGACGCGCTCGCCAAAAAGCCGGCCGTGGCCAAGCAGCTCGCGGACCTGCGCCAGAAGATGATGGACGGCCAGGTCGACTTTGCGGCCATGCGCGAACAGTCCACCAAGCTCTATGCCGAGCTGGGCGTGGACGCGATGATTGCCCGCGGCTGCCAGGGGGGTGGTCGTCCCGGCGGTGCCCCGGGGGCGCAGGCGCCTAACGGTGGACAAGGTGGCGGCGCCGCTCCCGCGGGAGGCCAGGCCGCCACGGGCCGCCAGGGCGGCGCACGCCCGACGCAGGGCGGCGAGTTTCCCACCCGGGTCCGGACGCGCACCGGCGTGGTCTTCGTCGTCGCCAACGGCACCTACACGCCGAAAGTGGTGCGACTGGGTGCCGCGAACTTCGACTACACCGAGGTCATCTCCGGGCTCAACGAAGGGGACCAGGTGGCCCTGCTCGCCACGGCAGCCATCCAGGCCGCCCGTGACTCGTCCAACGCCCGCTTCCGGCAGATGACGGGCGGCGGGATGCCCGGCATGCAGCGCCAGCAGGGCTCGACCACGACGGGTGGTGGCACCGGCGGCGCAGGTGGCGCTCCCGGCGGCGGCCCCCCGCGCCAGTAGGACACCCGACATGGTACTCGGCGAAATCTTTGTCGTCGCCCTCGGGGCGTTGCGGGCGAACAAGCTGCGCTCGATGCTCACGATGCTTGGCATCGTCATCGGCGTGGCCGCGGTCATTGCCATGATCGCCCTGGGCACGGGGGCACAGCTCGCCGTGAAGGAACGGATTGCGGCGCTCGGAACCACTCTCCTGACTGTCTCACCCGGCCAGCAGCGCATGGGCGGCGGGTTCTTCTCCTTCAATGACCGCGCTCGCATGGTGATGAAGGATGCTGTCGCACTGGAGGAGAAGGGCAACAATCTCGGCGCCATCCAACCGGAGATGGCACGTGACCTCCAGGTCACCTACCTGAACAAGAACACCGGGACCTCGGTGGTCGGCACCACCAGCAACTTCCCGGAAGTCCGCAACTTCAAGCTGGCCGCCGGCCGGTTCTTCACCTCGGCGGAGGATGCC
Source organism: Gemmatimonadota bacterium (assembly GCA_016794835.1). GTDB lineage: Bacteria > Gemmatimonadota > Gemmatimonadetes > Gemmatimonadales > Gemmatimonadaceae > RBC101. The sequence goes on from JAEUJL010000564.1 coordinate 11,949, forward strand.
GCCAAGGCCAGGGTCGCCGTGATCGGCCCGGAGGTCGTCAAGAACCTGGGCCTCAACGGTCCCTACGCGATCCTCGACGAACCCATCCGCATCCGCGGGATCCAGTTCACCGTCGTTGGTGTGCTCGAGGCCAAGGGACAGAGCGGCGGGTTCATGAACCCGGACGACCAGCTCCTCATTCCCCTCCAGACCGCCCGCTATCGCGCGCTCGGTACGGAACGGCTGCGCTCCATCTCGGTCCTCGCCCCATCGGAGGACAAGATCGACGAGACGATGGCGGAGATTCAGCGCGTGCTGCGCCGCGAACACCGCATCCGCCCGGGCCGCCCAGACGACTTCAGCATCCGGAACCAGTCGGACTTCCTGAGCACCTTTGCGGAAACCACCGAGGTGTTCACCTACCTGCTCTCGGGCATCGCCGCCGTCTCCCTCCTCGTGGGTGGCATCGGCATCATGAACATCATGCTGGTCTCGGTCACCGAGCGCACCCGCGAGATCGGCGTACGCAAGGCACTCGGCGCGACGCGCTGGAATATCCTGATCCAGTTCCTCATCGAGGCCGTGGTGCTGTGCCTGCTGGGTGGCCTTCTCGGCATCCTGCTCGGTACAGGAATCGCGACCTGGCTCAGCAACGCGTTCCAGTGGAACACCTCGATCTCCCCCACCTCCGTCGGCCTGGCGTTCGGCTTCTCGGCGGTGGTGGGCGTGCTGTTCGGCGTGTGGCCGGCCCGTCGCGCGGCCCGGCTGGACCCCATCCTGGCCCTCCGCTACGAGTAGGGACGCACCTCCGGCGGTTCGAGGGGCGCTCGGCGATTCGCCGGGCGCCCTTTCGCTTTCTGGCCGATGGCTCTTGCGATCGGCACTCTACGCAATATCTTTTCGATATATCTTTTCAAGAGGATACTCCCGTGTGGCGTTCTGAGCACTCTTGTGGCCACAACCGAAACCGGCGTGCCGGGCGTGACTGGCCGTTTGGCGAGTTTTTCTTTGGCGGCGGCCGGCGGGCCCGCGGCGGCTGGGGGGGGAGGATGTTCGCCCAGGGCGACCTGAAGATCGTGATCCTGCAGCTCCTCGCCGA